>JAFYKS010000475.1 GCA_017537495.1 Bacillota bacterium
AGGTGCTGATTCCGCGTCAGGATACGGAAACCATGGTGGAAGACGCCCTGGATGTGATCAGTAAAAATAAAGTGAGAAACGAAGAACTGAACTGCAAGTCCAGAAGCAGCTGGTCCGTCCTGGACCTGTGCTGTGGATCCGGCGCCATCGGCATTTCCCTGGCAAAGCTGGGCGGAGACGTGAAGGTGACCTGTTCTGACCTGTCTGCGGATGCTCTGGCCATGGCTGAGCTCAACGGACGCTCTCTTGGAGCAAAATCCGTCAAGTTCGTACGCAGTGACATGTTCGAGGCTTTCCGCGGCAAGCTGGGGAATAAGAAGTTTGACATGATTATTTCCAACCCGCCTTACATACGACGTGAAGTGATTGAAACTCTGGAGCCGGAAGTCCGTGACCATGAACCGATGATGGCACTGGACGGCGGCGAAGACGGACTGGATTTCTACCGCCAGATTGTGGATGAAGCACCTGATTTCCTGAAGAAGGAAGGGGTGGTTATGGTGGAAATCGGCCATGACCAGATGAGCGATATTATCAAGATGTTCTCTGTGGATGACCGTTACAGTTTCGTTACCGGACTGAAGGATCTGGCCGGCCGCGACCGCATCGTTGTGGCGGTTCTGAGCCCGAAGAAAAAATAATCCCGGCCATAATATTCATCAAAAAACTTTCAAAAAACCGCAAAAAACACTTGTTTTCAAGGTTCGGCTGTGATATAGTATAAAGGCTGTAAAATTGTTTACAGTAAACCATATAAAGAATATTGCGGCAGAGCCGCAGGAAAGGACACAAACATGAAGGAAGGAATCCATCCTGGTTATAAGGAATGTAAAGTTACTTGCGCATGTGGTAATGAATTCATTACTAAGTCTATGAAGGAAGAAATGAGACTGGACGTTTGCTCCGCTTGTCACCCATTCTTCACTGGTCAGCAGAAGTTCATCAACAGAGGCGGCCGCGTAGAAAAGTTCAAGAACAAGTACAACATCGGTTAATAATCGAAAACGGAACCCGGAAGCACGCTTCCGGGTTTTTTACATAATACGGTGAAGCACTAAAGAGGAAAGGAATACAGCAATGAACTCCACATTATATGATGATCTGCAGAATGACCGCTATGATACCTGGTATCAGCCTATTATCAACGGGGATGATGAAACAATTTTTGCATGCGAAGCACTGGCTCGGCGCCGCAGTGACGGTGGTATCATGAAATCAGCTGCAGCAAGGATTGAAATGTACGAAGATATTGGTATTATTGCCAGTCTGGACTTTGCCATGTTCAGAAAAATCTGCGCAGATCTGAAACGGTGGGGTGAGATGCGGCCGGATCTGAATTTTCCGGTCTTTGTAAACTGTTCCAGAGTGACTATGTCCAGACCAGATTTTCATATAAGAATTGAAGAAATTCGCAGTGAGTACGGAGTACCGAAGAAGCGTTTTGTGTTTGAGGCTACAGAATCCCATGAAGAAACCTCGGAGACGCGGCTCTATGCGCTGCTGGAAAAGCTGAAGAAAGACGGGTACCTGGTAGCCATTGACGATTTTGGCGTGAAACACTCCTCCATCGAGAGCCTGTCCCTCTTTGACTGGGATATTATCAAACTGAGTGCAGGTCTGATCTGGACACTGCCAAAATCAGAGAAGATGGAAGTTCTGCTGAAGTCACTGCTGACATGCTGTCATGGATTCGGAATGAAGTGCCTGGCAGAAGGCGTGGAAACAGAAGAACAGCTGAAGCTGATCAGGGAAGCAGGCGCAGACCTGATTCAGGGATTTTATTACGCAAAACCCATGCCGGATGCAGATTTTGAGAAGAAATATCTTTAAGAACTGCAGAAAGTATGATACAATAATAAATTAGGAAAATATGATTTTTTATAGTTTTTTTCAAAAAGGAGAAGAACATGTTTAATAAACTGGAATTTGTATTAGAAAAATACGATGAGCTGTCCATGAAGGTTTCCGACCCGGAAATCATCAACAATCAGCCGCTGTGGCAGAAGCACATTAAAGAAATGGGCGAAATGGAACCAATCGTAAACAAGTATAAGGAATACAAGGCTGCAAAGGACTCCATGACAGAAGCGAAAGACATGCTGGACATGGGCGACGAAGAGCTGAAGGAACTGGCGAAGATGGAAATCTCTGAACTGGAAGACCGTATTCCTGAGCTGGAAGACGAACTGAAGATTCTCATGCTGCCTAAGGACCCTAACGACGAAAAGAACGTAATTCTGGAAGTACGTGCAGGTACCGGCGGTGACGAAGCTGCACTCTTCGGCAATGACCTGCTGAGAATGTATCTGCGTTATGCAGAACGCCGCGGCTGGAAGGCTGAAATCATGGATATTAATGATACCGGTATCGGCGGCATCAAGGAAGCCAGCGTGCTGATCAAGGGTAAGGGTGCATATTCCCGCATGAAGTATGAATCCGGTACCCACAGAGTACAGCGTGTACCTGCTACCGAATCTTCCGGCAGAATCCACACTTCCGCAGCGACTATTGCAGTACTGCCTGAAGTGGATGACGTAGAAGTAGAAATCAATCCAAACGATGTACGTGTAGACGTTTACCGTTCCTCCGGTAACGGCGGTCAGTGCGTAAACACCACCGACTCCGCAGTTCGTTTGACACATATTCCTACCGGTCTGGTAGTAACCTGTCAGGATGAAAAGTCCCAGATCAAGAACAAGGACAAGGCCTTCAAGGTACTGCGTTCCCGTCTGTATGACCTGAAGCTGCAGGAACAGAATGCGGAAATCTCTGCAGAAAGAAAGAGCCAGGTTGGTTCCGGCGACCGTTCTGAACGTATCAGAACTTACAACTTCCCACAGGGTCGTGTAACGGATCACAGAATCGGTATGACAATTTACAAGCTGGACAACTTCCTGGATGGCGATATTGATGAAATTGTAGACGGCCTGATTACTTCCGACCAGGCTGAAAAGATGAAGAACCTGTAAGAACTGCAGGAACGAAGTGAATGTAATAAAAGAATGGAAAGACTAGAAACAATCATTTTAGGAACAACTGAAGAAGATATCCGGAAAGGCGCGGCAATCCTCCGCGACGGAGGGCTGGTGGCTTTTCCTACGGAAACCGTATATGGTCTGGGTGCCAACGGTATGGATTCTGAAGCTGCAGGGAAAGTGTATGCAGCCAAAGGACGTCCAAGTGATAATCCCATGATTCTTCACATCGCAGAACGTAAGGACCTTGAGTGCCTGACAGCCAAGGTGACGGCTGATATGGAGGTTCTGATGGATGCTTTCTGGCCGGGTCCCATGACCATGGTTGTGGAAGCACTGCCGCAGGTTCCAAGAGTGACCACCGGCGGCCTGGATACGGTAGCGGTCCGCATGCCGGATCATCCGGTAGCACTGGCGTTGATTTCCGAATCCGGCGTACCCATTGCGGCACCGAGTGCTAACGCATCAGGAAGACCAAGCCCTACATCCGGCCAGCATGTGTTGGATGACCTGAACGGACGCATCCATGCAGTGGTGATGGGGGATAACTGCCAGATCGGCATTGAGTCCACCGTTATCGACATGACCGGCGAAACACCGATGATTCTCCGTCCGGGCAAGCTGACAGCAGAAGATTTTGAGAAGGTACTGGGAAAACCGGTGACTCTGGATCCGGCCCTGCTGCAGAAACCGGTCCTGGTGGAAGATCCGGCATCAAAGAACGGCCCGGCAAAGATTGCCGATGCTGACTTCAAGCCGAAATCTCCGGGTCAGAAATATACCCACTACGCACCAAAGGCTGAAATGATCATCTTTAAGGGTGAGCCGGAAGCCGTGCGTCTGGCCATTGCAGAGGCCAAGCTGGAGCGTGTGCAGTTCGGAGAAAAGGTGGGTGTCATCATCTATGATGACAGCAAGCCGGAAGAAGCAGCACATAATTTCTTTGCAGAGCTGCGTGCCATGGACAAGGCAGGCGTGGATGTAATCTTTGCTGCAGCCCTGAAGGAAGACGGTGTAGGTTTCGCTGTGATGAACCGTATGTTCAAATCGGCAGGATATCATATAATAGAAGTTTAAACTGAAAGTACAATAACAGGAGGCACAGAAAATGAAAATTGCAGTAGCAAGCGATCATGGCGGTTTTAAGCTGAAAGAAGAAGTAAAGGCACATCTGCTGGAAAGAGGTCTGGAAGTTCTGGATCTGGGAACTCATAACGAAGATTCCGTAGATTATCCGGCATATGGCAAAGCATGTGGTGAAGCCGTTGTTTCCGGACAGGCTGATGTGGGCATCGTAGTATGCGGTACCGGTATCGGTATTTCCATCGCTGCCAACAAGGTGAAGGGCGTGCGCTGCGGTCTGTGCACTTCCGTGGAAATGGCAACTCTGACCAAGCAGCATAACAATGCTAACGTACTGGCTCTGGGCGGCAGAACTACTGAAACCGGTCTGGCAATGCAGATTGTAGATGCATGGCTGGATACTGAGTTCGAAGGCGGCCGTCATCAGAGACGTGTAGACATGCTGGATCAGATGTAAGCAGCTGTCGCAGTAAACGATACAGAATAAAGGAGAGAGATTATGGGTAAAGCATATATTTTCGATCACCCGTTAATTCAGCACAAGGTTTCTCTGATGAGAATGAAGGAAACCACCACCAAGGAATTCCGTGAACTGGCTACTGAAGTGGCGATGCTCATGGGTTTTGAAATGACCCGCGACCTGGCAATGAAGGAAGTGGAGATTGAAACACCAATGTGCAAGGCAAAGGTGAATATGCTGGATGGGGAAGATATTGCAATCATTCCGATTCTGAGAGCCGGTCTGGGCTTTGTGGACGGTATGCTGGCACTGGTTCCGAATGCAAAGGTAGGCCATATCGGTCTGGAACGTGATGAAGAAACCAGCCTGCCGAGAGAATACTACTGCAAGATGCCGAAGGATCTGGATAAGAGAAAAATCTTTGTTGTAGACCCTATGCTGGCAACCGGCGGTTCCGCCATTGCGGCCATTGATTTCATCAAGGAACGCGGCGGCAAGGACATCGTGTTCATGTGTCTGATTGCAGCTCCGGAAGGTCTGACAAGACTGATGAATCTGCATAAGGATGTAGATGTTTATGTAGCAGCCCTGGATGACCACCTGAATGAAAACAACTATATCATTCCTGGCCTGGGCGATGCCGGAGACAGACTCTTCGGTACTATGAAATAAAATTTGGAGGAAATACAGAAATGAATTTTGATTTTATTCCTGACAGCGTGAGCAAGCATAATAATGTTTACGACGTATTAAAGGAAAGAGGATTTATCGAGCAGTCCACTGACGAAGAAAAAGTAAGAGAACTGCTGCAGAACGAAAAGGTTAAGTTCTACATTGGTTTCGACCCGACTGCAGACTGTCTGCACGTAGGTCACTTCATGCAGGTTATCATCATGATGTACATGCAGAAGTTCGGCCATACTCCGGTTGTTCTGATCGGTGGCGGTACCGGTATGGTAGGTGACCCTTCCGGCCGTGCTGACATGCGTCAGATGATGACCATCGAAACCATCGAACACAACTGCTCCGAATTCAAGAAGCTGTTTGACAAGTTCCTGGACTTCGACGATGAATGGAAGTATGAAGGAAACAACGGTGTATACGAACCTGGCCACCAGAACAGAGAACCTCTGCCTGGCAAGGCTGTTTCTGTAAACAATGCAAGATGGATCCGTCCTCTGAGCTACATCGATTTCATGAGAGAAATCGGTTCCTGCTTCAATGTAAACACCATGCTGAGAGCAGAATGCTTCAAGCAGAGAATGGAACGTGAAGGCGGTCTGACTATCCTGGAACTGGGCTACATGCTGCTCCAGTCCTATGACTTCATGGTAATGGCACGTGACTTTGACGTTAAGATTCAGTTCGGCGGCAACGACCAGTGGTCCAACATCATCGGAGGTGTACAGCTGACAAAGAAGAAGACAGACAAGGATGTTTACGGCATGACCTTCTCCCTGCTGACCAACTCCGAAGGCCAGAAGATGGGTAAGACTGCCAAGGGTGCTCTGTGGCTGTCCCCTGAAAAGACCAGCCCATATGAATTCTTCCAGTACTGGAGAAACGTTGGCGATGCAGACGTGAA
>JAFYKS010000047.1 GCA_017537495.1 Bacillota bacterium
CCGTAACCACCGTGGTACTGTACGCACTTAGTAGTTACTTCCATTGCAGTTTCAGCAGCGAACAGCTTAGCCATAGCAGCAGCTTCACCGTAGTTCATGTGCTTATCCTTCATGTCAGCAGCCTTGTAGATTAACAGTCTGGAAGCTTCGATCTTAGTCTTCAGGTCAGCCATACCGAACTGTAATGCCTGCATCTGGGATAACTTCTTACCAAACTGCTTTCTTGCCTGCATGTATTCAACTGTAACGTCGAATGCACCCTGAGCAATACCTAAAGCCTGGGAAGCGATACCAATTCTACCGCCGTCCAGTGTGGACATAGCTACCTTGAAGCCCTGACCGATCTGACCTAACAGTCTGTCTTCTGGAATTTCGCAGTTTTCGAAAATTAATTCAGTTGTGGAAGATGCGCAGATACCTAACTTATCTTCTGTCTTACCAATGGAGAAGCCCTTGTCGCCCTTTTCTACGATGAACGCAGAGATACCGTGGTTACCCTTGGACTTGTCAGTCATAGCCATGCAAACGAAAACGTCAGCGTAGCCACCGTTAGTGATGAATACCTTGGAACCGTTTAAGATCCACTTACCATCAACTAATTCAGCCTTAGTCTGCTGACCGGATGCATCTGTACCAGCACCTGGTTCTGTCAGACCGAAAGCACCTAACTTAGTACCAGCTAATAATTCTGGCAGGTACTTTCTCTTCTGTTCTTCGTTACCCCAAGCGAAGATTGGCCAGCAGCACAGGGAAGTGTGTGCGGAACAAATAACGCCTGTGGACGCGCAAACTCTGGATAATTCTTCTACAGTGATAGCGTAGGAGATGTGGTCACCACCTGCTCCACCGTATTCTGTTGGGAATGGAACACCCAGTAAGCCGTACTTTGCCATCTTTTCTACAGTTTCAACTGGGAATCTGTGTTCTGCGTCGATTTCTGCAGCTAAAGGTTCAACTTCGTTAACAGCAAATTCTCTTACCATTTTTCTTACGAATTCCTGTTCCTTCGTTAATTGAAAGTTCATGTAAATGCCTCCTTAAATTATAATAACGGTCCCTCTTTATTGAGGGATTTTTAACCGCGTAAAATTATGCTGTCGGAAAATCATTGTTACAAAAATAACAGCATACACATATAGTAAACCATGTTCTTCGACTTTTTGCAAGTTATTTTTGCTTTTCTTGCGATAAAATGTCGAAAATTTTTTTGAACCGTTTTTGTATCACTCCGCCATCATTTTCCGTCGGATTTTCTCCAAGGCCCCCTTCTCAATCCGGGAAACCTGCACCTGGGAAATCCCCAGCCTGTCACCAATCTGCTGCTGGGTCATGTCCCTGTAATACCGCATCAAAATCACCAGCCGCTCTTTTTCTTTCAATGAGGCGATTTCTTCCCGCAGGACGATACGGTCCACCTGCCGGTCACTTTCCCTGCAGTCCCCATCAAAAATTCCAGCCCTGGTTCCGCCTTTTTCTACCGGCTGCTGATCCAGGCTGACTACACCATGAAGATGCTCTTCTGCCTCCATGATTTCCAGCACCCTTTCCCTGGTGATACCCATGGCCTCTGCAATTTCACTAATGTGCGGCCGCCGTCCTTCCTGACCTTCAAAAACGTCCTGC
>JAFYKS010000048.1 GCA_017537495.1 Bacillota bacterium
ACCTAAAAAAACAATCATATAGGGGCGGCAGCGATCAATGGAATCAATGCAGCTTTCGATTACACGAATGCCGCTTTCTTCTTCGGAAAGCAGCGTGGTATCCACACCCCAACGCAGGTCCAGTTCCTGAATATCTTCTCCAAATTCTTTCAGTCTGTATCGTAAGTCCGGAAAGACTGACTGGTGAAGCATATCTCTTTCTGCCTGCATGTCCTTAAATGTACTGGAAATAAAGAATGATTTCATAAATGCCTTTCTCTTAAATGGAATGAAGAATTCTGATATTTTCTCTGTCTTTTTCTTTTTCACCATCGGTCAGAGCCTGATACGGGATAAGATCTCTGTGGATACGCAGAGATTTATCTTTCGCCTTGCCCTCTGCAGGTATACCGTATTTCCAGTTATTCAGATAATGGTATCTGCACCAGCGGATGTGTTCCAGTTCAGCCAGAAGTTCCAGCCGATCAGCCGAAAAATCTGCAGAATCCGGGATTTTCCCCCCGTCTTCTTCCAGCATTTTAAGGCGGACTTCATGGTAGTCAGCAGAACTTACATTGGAATATCGAGTAAAGGTATCCAGGCACTTCCACTGCAGTTCCATGGCTTTGTCACTTTCTTCAACTCCGCTGTAAAGGTGGGCATACCGCAGGTTAATTTTCTTCGCACGCTGAAACAAGGTATCACTCAAAATATGTTCCAGGCACTGTGCTTTATTTTTCCAATCAAAAATCATCAGTCTTTCTTTTTCATGAAGCAGTCCTGCAGACAGACTATTTACAGTAAACACATGAATTGTGTCACGTTTTGCCGCAAAGAGCAGTTCATGTAAAAGTTCCATCTGATTTTCCTGCGTCAGTACGATTACCATTGCTGCCTTTTCTATCAGTGAAATGCAGTCATACCACGGCTGCGGTTCAAATACAACAGAATCCGACAGGGAATCCAGTTCCGTATGGGTTGCTCTGAATTTTGTTCCATCGCCGAAAACATGATAAGTAATCTTCTGATTTGGAGAAAAAATGTTATTCTGAAGTCCGAAGAGCAGCAGGTTTTCTCCCAGCTTGTCAAAACCAATCAGTACGATATCCATTTCATGATTATGTGCTTTTGAAAGGGAGTAAATACAGTTTTCTTTCCAGAACAGTCTCGCAGAAGTTTCTTCCGGACAGAATACGCTGAGATTAGACTCACATACTGCACCCGCAGGAAGGGTGCGGCACTTGAGATATACCATGCTGTCTGAAAGCTTTGATTTGTTCGTATAATAAAAAGTAAAATTCGACTGCTCGTCGTCCAACAGGATGTATCTGGATGCCGGGACAAAATCCTGTTTGCCATTAATCCCAAATCTGCCAATTTCATTCAAAAGAGCCTCTTTTTCATCATCAGGGCCGTACACGGCGATGCTTTTACCGCTTTTGTATAATAAGAAGTGATGGATTCTATCCCTTAAGGTCTGCACAATAGTTAAAATTCCACTGGCAGTCATCATTGGTGCCAGCCATCTTGCTACTTCAACAGATACTTTTTATCAAAAGGAAAGTTATTTC
>JAFYKS010000049.1 GCA_017537495.1 Bacillota bacterium
CAGCAGCTGCAGAGTATCGCTTGGACGTTCAGCAGCAGAACGGCTGCCATCCAGCCACTGTTTCATTACAGTAATTTCGCTGTTGGATGGGTTAATGCTGTTAACAATGCTGTACTCGTAATTACCGGTCTGACCATTGTATCCACCGTTCACAGCGGCGCTGTAACCAGGGACAGACAGTTCGGTGATACGATAGCTGATGCGGCGTCCGTCTGCATCATATGCAGGCAGGTTCTTCACAGAACCATTTGTTTCGCCACTCTTAATCACGATTGCATCATTCAGGGCAATCCATTCACCGCTATCCAGGTCATATTTCTGAACTGCCACGGTAATTTCAGGTACAGTGATGTTAGAAGGCTTTACCCAGCTCTTTTCAACAAAGATGTTGGTAGTGCCGGTAATAGTGTTAACGAAGTTACAAGTAAAGTTGCCCGCAGAATCAGCTGTTAACTCTTCTGCAACAGTATTCGTATAGTTAGCAGGAATATTAACTTCACGAACATTATAATCAATTTCAACCAGAGCAGTTACTGGTTCAGCGATTACTGTTTCTGCAGCAGCTGTTTCGTCGGTCGTTGGAATATCACTGATTACAACTTCTTCATAGCGAGGCAGATTTTCAAAATATCCAACCCCGTTGCCTGTAATCTGCACAGTCTTGCCGGTAGCTTCTTCGCCCTTATACAGTTCGAAGGTCGCGGTCAGTGTTTCTGCATCACCTGGCTGCTGCCATACTTTGGTCACTGTAATAGTCAAAGTATCATCAGCATCGTCACGGGTGTTGGTGATATTCTGAGTACAATTACCGTAATTATCACAAGTCACGTCACTGTAGCTTGCAGTATAACCATCAACAGGAACTTCAATCACATAATATTCAATTTCAACACCGTCTGCATCGTATTTATCCAGGTCCTCAAAGGTATAGCTTCCCTCAAAGGCTTCGGACTCAGCTACAGGAATACCGTTTGCATACAGGATTACGGATACAGGGCCGTGCTGAGCACCACTCAGGTCAGCAGCCCATTCCTTGGTTGCGGTGAAGTCCACAGTACCTACACGGGTATTGATTACATCAGAGCCAACTACGCTGGATGCGTATCCATCAAATTCGCTCACTTCCTCAACAGTGTAGACAATTTCATGAACATCAATAATTCTTTCACCTTCTCTGGTGAAGTTATAACGCTGCAGGCCTGTGAAGCTGTACTGCCAGTTGTTAGCAGCGGTGACATCAGCGGTTTTAATCATCTTTCCATCCGCATACAGTTCTACGGTAATGCTTTCAGGACGGCCATCAGCATCATCGCCATCCTTCCAGATTTTGTTTCCGCTGACAGTAACATCAGTCTCATCAGTTACAGTATTAACGATAGTGTACATGGTAGTAGGACCAGCTTCAGCAGTCTTATCGATTGCTACCTGCTGGTAAGCAGTATCACACTCTTCACCTACTGTATAGAGAATGGTCTGGCCATTTTCATCATACTGATCCAGATTCATGAAGGAAACAGTCTCTCCATCATGCACATTTTCTAAGCGTTTTACTTCCTTACCGTTAGCCTTTAAAATTACATCCACCAATGCTGTGGTAGTATTCATGGTATCTGGCAGCAGCCATTCCTTGGTAACAATAACATTTACTTTACCAGTAGCTGTATTAATCAGGTTCAGAGTGTCCTGTCCTTCAACCTTATAGCCTTCAGGAACATTTTCTTCTACAGTATATGTATAGGTATTACCTTCCTCATCCAGAGCAATCATATTTTCGAATGTGTAACTCCAAATGCCGGTTTCACTGTTAACGGTACAATCACTCTTGTTGATAACAAAGTCAGTATACCCAGGCATTGCAGTGCCGTTCTGCTTCAGTGTAACAGTGATGAAATCAGGAGTCTGGCCACCAGGACTACGCCAGGTCTTGGTAATGGTAACATCGGTATAGTCAACCAGCAGTTTATCTTCAACGGTACCGGCATTAAAAGCAGGCAGTCCTTCACCATAGGACAACGTAAATCCTACTGGATCAATTACTCTATAGCCGGAAGGCGCTGTTGTTTCAGTCAGAACATAAGAGTCAGCAGAAGGAATCCACTTGTCAAAAGTCACTTGACCAGTTTCCTGCCCCGCTACATCATTTTCTCCGGAAGTTGCAGCATCGCTCCATGTTTTGGCATTGTTTTCCAGAGTAAACTGCGCCCCCTGAAGTGGATTACCATCAGTATCTACCTTGGTAAAGCCCAGCTTAGCCGCATAACCCTTAACTGCAGGCACTTTGAAATGCATGGTCAGCAGAGCTTCATCTTCAGTAACGACTTTACCGGCGTCATTTAAATAAGACACTTTACCATCTTCTGTCTGTGTCAGATAGTAAACCAGCTTGGTTTCACCGTTGGTGAGATAGTACTGCTCCAGAGCATCCTGTACCGCCTTATCTGTATCGCCGCCTGCTTTCAGAGCGTCTTCGATAATTGCGTTTACATCCAGCTTCACAGTATAATCCAGGTTGTAGGTGATTTTACAATCCATACCTTCCTGATAGTTATCCACTGCGTCACCATTCGGTTTTGTAATTGTAGTCGTGCTGCTTAACAGATCGTTACGCAGATTCCAGCTCAGAACATTTCCATTAGTGGAAACCGCTGTTTTTCTGCTGTCAGGTAAGTCTTTCACTTCCATCAGCTTGATGTACTGTCCCATCGGGTCAGTAACCTTCCATGCGTCAACCGCCATCTGCATGCGGATAATCATTTCATCAAATGCCAGATTCAGCTGATCACTGTTATCTGCGTTTACGCACTTGTCAGAATACTGTCTCATCCAATTAAACACATCCTGACCTGCACCGAAGCAAATAGAGTAGAACTCAGCACCCAGCTTCGAGCGGATGTAGTTTGCACGTCTTGCAGGGTTGTTATAGTACTTATTATTGCTGCCAGTTCTCGCTTGGTAGCCATCCGGATATCCGTAAGAATCGATATTGTCCGTTGTATTTTCATTTGGTTCGCCGTCAGTCAGGAACAGAAGGAACTTGTTGCCTACATCTTTGATTTCATAGCCGTCGCCATTGGTATTTTCTTCGCTGATTGTAAGCATCTGCTGACCCAGCTTCAGACCTGCATCAGAGTTGGTGCCATATCGGCCCCCCATCACAGAAGAATCAAAGCCATCGACAACCTTATCGATTTTGTCCTTTACATCAAGCAAATTAGCATCTACATCACCATCATTCAGGTCGATCCAGTCCATAACGACATGAGCCGCACCCTCACCACGATTTTTTTTATCTTCCTTCGCATAGGCTACGATGGAAAGATAACGTGCTGCATTCGGTGCAGTATAGGTTTCAGTTCCATTTGCCTGCGTCTGATAGCCTACGTAGTTTCGTACAAAATTGTAAGCAGCTTCCTGTGCCGCATCCAGAGGAAGGGTACCACCAGCACATTCATTGTATTGGTGTTTTCTACTTCCGGTTCCGTGCACACTGTCAGAGGCAGCCTTTGCACAGTTATTGTTCTTGCAGTGTGGCTGTACGGTTACAACTTGCCCACAGGTAGGACAATAGTCCATGGAAATGGATGCGTCGATTACCAGAACCACCGCCGCGTCTGGTGCTACCGTACTTTCGGCAATAGCTTCAGTGGTTTCAACCTTCAGATGAATGTCAAACTCATTCTCCTCGCCTGTCGCTTTGATTTCCTTGGAAATCTTTACCTTTTCCAAATCTTTGTTGTTACTCACTTCAGGATTCGTTTTTTCTTCCTCTTCCATGATATACTTTTCACCATTCCAGGTGTAGTACTGAGGAACAGTCTCGCCCAGGATCTGTTTCTCTGCCTGTGTCTGAGCAGGGGTCACTTCTGCAAAAGCACCCACCTGCATCATACTGAAGCACATAACCATTGCCAGGGTCGCAGATAAAATCCGTCTGCCTAAGCTGGCTTTGTGTTTTACACTTCTAGTTCCGTCCTTCATTTACATCACTCCTTTTTGATAAAATATAGCATATTTCATTGGGATTTTTAACTCGAAATAAATTATGTTTCCCAGAATCATACACTACACGTAATTATAGGTACATTATAAAATACTCCGGTTAGTTTTCGGTTAGTTTTTCGACTATTGCCGCAGTTTTTTTTTACAAAAAGTATATATTTTATACATTTTAAAATTTCCTTCTCCACTTAAATCCAGAGTACTCAAATCAATACAATGTCTGTAAAAAGCAAAAAAACAGAAAAAGCATTGAAATTTAAAATCTTTCAATGCTTTTATTCACTCGAACTCTTTAAGACTTCATATAATAATCTGGGCACAGCTATAAGCCGGGTTCTGTATTTGACAATCATCTATCTCGACTTGCCATTGCTGACAAGCTCCAGCGACCTACCTTACCGGGAGGGAACGGGCAGCTCCCCTTAGCCCCTATTTGGTCTTGCTCCGGGTGGGGTTTACACGGCCAGCATGTCTCCATACTGCCGGTGAGCTCTTACCTCACCATTTCGCCCTTACCACAGCCTAACTGTTTCGGCGGTATGTTTCTGTTGCACTTTCCCTATAGTTACCTACGCCAGACGTTATCTGGCACCCTTGCCCTGCGGAGCCCGGACTTTCCTCATACGCTTTCGCGCACGCGACTGCCTGCTGTACCCAGAATTATTCAGTTTTAAAATATTACCACATCAGATATGCGAAAATCTGAATGGAATATGTAACCATCATAGCTGCAATCAGAACAACTGCCATGACTCTGGCGATTTTCATCATTTTATCTCTTTTCTTGCCTGTCACTTCAAAATCCCCCTGTTAAACTGCGCTGAACGGATTCAGGCAGATCTGTGATTCCACCACTTCTGCAGAATCACCAAGTGCATTTCTCAGAATGGATGCCATATTTTCAGTAAAAATCTGTTCTGAACCGTAATGTCCCAAATCAAGCAGTGTGATTCCCATTTCTCTGGCATGCTGTGCTTCATGGTATTTCACGTCTCCGGTTACAAACAGGTCACACCCTGCCGCTGCAGCCAGTCTGAAAAATTCAGATCCAGCGCCGGTACAAAGTCCAACACGCTTTACAGTATGGTTCAGATTTCCTGCCAGACGGTAATTTCGGCTGTCCTGTCCTGTACGTTCCGCATACTGTTCTGCAAGTTCAGTCGGTGCCATGGATTCTTTCAGTTCACCCATTCTGCAGATACCGGTTTCATCTCCCGGAATCGTCTGAATTTCAGTAAGTTCCAGAAGTTCTGCCAGATAATCATTGTTTCCGCCGCTGCACTTGTCGAAAGGTGTATGTGTAGCATACACGCTGATTCCATTCTGTATCAGTTTTACAATCATGTTTCCGGTAACGTATTTATCGTCAACCGATTTGATTCCTCCAAAAATCAGAGGATGGTGGCAGACAATCAGCTGCACATCTGAATCGATGGCTTCAGCAACCACATCTTCATTCAGCTCCAGTGATACCAAAATTTTATTAACATCAGATCCGTTGATTTTATCCAGACAAATCTGCCAACCGGAATTATCCCAGCCTTCCTGGGTTTCCAGCGGTGCAGCAGTTTGGATGATTTCTGCAATCCGATTCAGTTCAACCATATTATTTTACCCCTCTGCACCTGTAGAGTCAAGTGCTTTTTTTACATCCCGAATCAGTTCCTTAATATAACGGACGCGGTTTTTCTGATTCTGCATAGCAGGTCCGCTCTGCTCACCCTTTTCCATGTTTTCCAAAATCTCTTCTTCCAGCTTCAGCTTCATACCAAGGTATTCTTCTGTCAGCGGATTTAAGAAATCCAGCAGTCTGCGCGGATATTCCCACTCAATCCGTTCCGGACCAAGATCGCCCAGACATGCCTTTTCGATTGGAACTACGGTCAGAATCGGCCAGATGTAACGGCCTTCACGCACCAGTTTCTCGTTGGAAATGCTCATGCAGTTATTGTAAATCCAGTGACGGAGCTCTCCAATGTCCTTACGGGGCTGGAGAACCAGCTTCTTATAGGACCAGGTCTTTTCGATATCTTCGCCCAGGATTTCCTTCATCAGTGTACCGCCCATGCCGGCGATAACGACAACATCCACTTCACCTGGCTCGATTACCTTCAGTCCATCACCCAGACGGCAGTCAAACTCCACTCCGGGATGAGACTCCGCACCATTGGATTTTGCACGGTCCAATGGCCCTTGATTTACATCAGCCAAAATGACCTTCGGACATACTCCCTGCTCCCAGAGGGCAACCGGAAGGAAACCATGGTCTGTTCCGATGTCAGCCATGGTTTCGCCTTTTTCTATTTCATTTGCAATCGCCGCAAGACGCGGTGTTAACTGTATCATAATTCAAGTATTCCTTTATTCCAGGTAATCCTTCAGCTTCTTGCTTCTGCTTGGGTGGCGCAGCTTGCGCAGTGCCTTTGCTTCAATCTGACGGATACGCTCTCTGGTAACGTCAAATTCCTTGCCTACTTCTTCCAGAGTTCTTGCTCTGCCGTCTTCCAGACCGAAACGCAGCTTCAGAACCTTCTGTTCTCTTTCAGTCAGAGTATCCAGAACTTCCACCAGCTGTTCCTTCAGCATGGAGAATGCTGCTGCTTCTGCAGGCGCAGGAACATCATCATCCGGAATGAAGTCACCCAGATGGCTGTCTTCTTCTTCACCGATTGGAGTTTCCAGAGAAACAGGCTCCTGTGCAATCTTCTGAATTTCACGAACCTTATCTACAGACAGACCCATTTCCACTGCGATTTCTTCAGGAGATGGCTCTCTGCCGTAAGTCTGCAGCAGCTGACGGGATACACGAATCAGCTTATTGATGGTTTCAACCATATGAACCGGAATACGGATGGTTCTGGCCTGGTCAGCAATGGAACGTGTAATAGCCTGACGGATCCACCAGGTTGCGTAAGTGGAGAACTTGTAACCCTTACGGTAATCAAACTTATCTACAGCCTTAATCAGCCCCAGGTTACC
>JAFYKS010000050.1 GCA_017537495.1 Bacillota bacterium
GAAGAATGACGCTGGAACATATGGAAGTGGAAGGCGTTTACGAAGTCATGCCGAATCCGGGCGGCCTCAGAAGAAATCTGGTCCAATGCCTGGAAGACTATAATATTCCGCTTCATCTTGCAACCACAGTGGTCAAAGTCCACGGTAAGAAAGCCCTGGAAGGCGTTACCGTAGCAAAAGTCGGACCGGACAGAAAGCCCATCGAGGGAACCGAACGTTACATCGAATGTGACCTGCTGGTGCTTTCCGTCGGTCTGATTCCGGAAAACGAACTTTCCAAAAAAGCCGGAATTATTTTGGATCCTGTTACAAAAGGACCGCTGGTCGACCAGCATATGGCAACTTCCAAGGAAGGTGTTTTTGCCGCCGGCAATGTAGCAGCTGTCTTTGACCTGGTAGACTATGTATCGAAAACCGGTGAAACAGCGGCAATGGGCGCTGCCGCATATTTACGGGGCCTGCAGAAAGACAAAAAAGAAGCCTGCAAAGTAATCGCAGGTGAGAATATTTCCTTCACCCTTCCCCAGACGGTACGTCCGGAAGAGGGACAGGTAACATTTTTCATGCGAGTATCGAAACCGATGAAAAAAGCGGTCATTACGTTAAAATGTAATGGTGAAGAGATCAAATCTGTAAAACTTCCCGTTGCCAATCCGCCGGAGATGGTTTCCATGACCGTGGACTGGAAGGAAGATTATGCGGGTGAGATCGTAATGGAAGGAAAGGAGGCGTGAGCATGACAAAGGAATATACCTGTATCGTCTGTCCCCAGAGCTGCAGCCTCACTGTGACAGAGGAAAAGGGAGAGATTACTGTATCCGGCAACAAATGCAAACGTGGCGCGGAATACGGACGGAATGAGCACGTGGCTCCGAAACGAATGATTACAACAACCGTTGCATTGAAAAATGGTACCATCCGTACCATTCCAGTCATCAGCAGCGACTCTGTGCCAAAAGAAAAGCTTTTTGCTTGTCTGGAATACCTATACGGACTGGAAGTGGAAGCACCTGTCGCACTACATGATGTTATCGTGGATGACATTTTGGGAACAGGCGTTTCTGTTTTGGCAGCAAGAGACGCAGAAAGGGCGGAATAAGAGACATGAATGAAAAATGGAAAGACTTTATTGATGGCGTAAAAGAACAGTGTCCGGACACCTGGGTCATGACAGAACCGGAAGATTGCCTGATCTACTCCCACGGATGCTATCCGAGAGAATATAAATGGCTCTTACAGGGACCCTATCCCTATCTGACAAGAGCAGTTGTTGTTCCTGCCAACGAAGCGGAAGTGCAGAAAATCGTTACCCTTGCCAATGAACTGTGTGTTGGCATCATTCCTTATGGCGGCGGCAGTGGTATCGTAGGCGGCTCTATTCCCTACAACGGCGAAATTATCGTGGATACCAAGCGCCTGCAGAGTTTCTCCATCAATGTGATTAACGGCACTGCCAGAGGTGGTGCGGGTCTGACCGGTGCTGAATTTGAAAACCGCTTAAATGAGCACGGCTATACCTGCGGCCAGTATCCCCAGTCCTTCCAGAGCGCATGTCTTGGCGGTATGACAGCCACCAGAGCCATCGGCACTTTTTCCACAAAATACGGAAAAATGGACGACATGGTCACAGCCCTTTCTGTGGTGCTGCCAGATGGACAGTTGTTTAACTCCCATCTGGCCCCTAAGCGCTCCAGCGGACCGGAGCTGAATCAGTTCTTCCTGGGAAGTGAAGGTGTCTACGGCATCATCACCAGCGTGGAGATGAAAATTTATCCCATC
>JAFYKS010000051.1 GCA_017537495.1 Bacillota bacterium
GGCAATACGAAAAACGACCGTATCACAAGGCTCCTTGCAGCGGGCGAAAAAGCCGCAAAGGAATTCTTTACGGGGGAACTTGCACGGGGCGGCGAAAGAACCGTTCTTTTCGAAGAATGGTCCGATGAGTATCTCACCGGCTACACCGAAAACTACATCAAGGTGTACGCAGAAGGCGGAGAGGAACATTTAAACAGTTTCCAAAAGGTAAGACTTTTAGAAGAATATAAAGACGGAATGAAAGGAGAGATCATCAATGGCTGACTGTATTTTCTGCATGCTTGCAAATCATGACATTCCAACCAACGTGGTCTATGAAGACGACAAAATTTTCTGCTTCCATGATATGGAACCGCAGGCTCCCGTTCACGTTCTGCTGATTCCGAAGAAGCACATCTGCTGTCTGGATGCGGTAACGGAAGAAGACCAGGAACTGATGGGTTATATGATGTTTAAAATTCACGAAATCGCAGAAACTCTGGGACTGGAAAACGGCTACCGTGTCGTATCCAATAATGGTGAAGACGCATTCCAGACTGTGAAGCATCTGCACTTCCATATTCTGGGCAAGCGTAAGCTGACCTGGCCACCAGGCTGATTTTGGGAGGCGACCTGAATGAATGATAATAAATTCAGCTGCGTAGACTGCAAAGTCCGCGTATGCGGTGATAAGAAATTCAATGATGAAACCCATTATCCCGGATTTTGTCCGACTCCCGGACTGCAGGAAGGGCAGGTACAGGGTGAGGTTCTGGCGGAAGCCATGGAACTTTATAACGAAGGCCGCAATCGTGAAATTATGGTTGCAGCAGCCGAAGTGGAAAGCGAAGGCTACTGTGTATGGCCGCGTGTGGAAGAAATCATGCGGTTTGCTGAGAAACTGGGGGCGAAAAAAATCGGTATCGCAACCTGTGTGGGTCTGCTGAACGAAGCATCTATCTTCGCAGACATTCTCCGTGCCCGCGGCTTCGAACCGGTGGGTATCGGCTGCAAGGCAGGTTCTCAGCTGAAGACTGATATGGGAGTATCTCCTGAACACTGTGATGTGGGTGAGGTGATGTGCAATCCGATTCTCCAGGCGAAAAAGCTGGAAGCGGAAGGCACTGACCTGAACGTGGTGGTCGGCCTGTGTGTAGGTCATGACAGCCTGTTCTACAAGTATTCCGCTGCACCTGCAACCACCCTGATTACCAAGGACCGTGTCACCGGACACAATCCTGCAGGCCCGCTGTACACTTCCAAAAGCTATTATAAGAAGCTGAGCAGAAAGCCGGAGTAACCATGGACATGGAAAAGACAACGGAAACCCGCAAATTCGGTAAGCGAACCCTGCTGCTTTCTGTGCTCATGAGTGCGCCGGGACCGCTGATTATCGGTCTTGGGCTGACAGTGGGACGAAGCACAACCCAACTTGCTGACTTTTTCCGCCGCAGTGCGGAACTGCTGGCCATTATCTGTGCTTATGTGGTCTACTGCATCACCAACCGTGATGGTCACGAAAATCTGCAGCTGAAGGCACGTCTGGAACACCTGACTAACCTGTTTGTGGGCGGCGTTATGTGTCTCAGCGGTACCGTGATGCTGGTTCTTGCCTTTGTCTCTGAAACAGAAGAAAAGGGCAATGTGATTCCGGGACTGACCATTGCACTGCTGGGTGTTATCGCAAACACTCTGTTCTGGCGGAAGTACACCAAACTGAACCGGCAGAATCCAAATCCGATTCTGGCTGTGCAGGCCCGTCTCTACCGTGCAAAATCTCTGGTAGACGGCTGTGTCACCATCGCCCTTGCGGCAGTGGCACTCTTTCCTGTGTCAGCAGCGGCAGTCTGGCTTGATATGGCAGGAACGGCTGTGGTTGCAGTGTATCTCGTGTACTGCGGTATTAAAACCATCCGGGAAAGTAAAACTTTAAACGCATAAGAAAAGAACCAGAGCCTGGCGGCACTGGTTCTTTTTTACTGCATATTTTACTGTTATTTAATCTTCATAGACACTGGTCCACATTTCACCATCTTCTATCTCGATGTCGACCAGATCAGAATATGCGAAGTTTCCGGCAGAATCCCACATCTCAAATGTCAGTGCATAGTGTCCATCGAAAAGTTCCACTTCGCAGAATTCTGTATCGGCAGTCACAGTCAGGTCATCCACTCTGTACATTTCGAAGTCATCTTCACCGCTGAAGGAGGCCATCTTCCAGATGGTTGTGATTTTGTCGCCTTCCTCCAGGAGGCGGAGTTCCTTGCTGGCCATGCCTGTGTCATCCAGTGCTTTAGCTGCCCCCAGAATGGTCCAGTCTTCTGTATTGAAGTCATAGACCACGCGCAAGTAGTAAAGCTGCTCATTCAGCAGTACCGGTACGGAATAGAGGTTGTAATCATCGCCATCACATACCAGTTCCATGTAGACCACAGAACCATCAATAGCTCCCCAGACACCGCGGAAATTGTCTGTAAATACGCCGGATTCCCAGTCGGCAGTCATATCATTGTCAGAACCCAGGATCAGAATCTGATCAAATTCCTCGTCAACATAGTAGAGCGTATATCCAACGCCTGCAA
>JAFYKS010000052.1 GCA_017537495.1 Bacillota bacterium
AAGGGGAATCGGTCTGGAACAGAGCATCAATGTAGCACTGGCAGATGCAGGCCTGAGCCGGGAGCAGGTATCGGGCCTTCAGGGGCATTTTGACAAGGATGACGGCCCGGACGCCTACGAGGTTTCCTTCTACGCCAACAGCTGTGAATACGAATACACCATCAAAGCTTCCGACGGCGATATTCTGGAGTGCAGAATCGAGTCTCCGGAAGGTCAGCGTGTAACTGCAGAACAGGCCCGTAACCCGGAAAAAGATCCGGAACGGGCAAAATCCGCATCCGGTACTTCTTCCGACTACATCGGCACTGACAAAGCCAAGTCCGTCGCCTTGCAGGATGCCGGCATCGATGCTTCTGATGCCAACTTCACCGCAGCCAAGCTGGACCGCGATGACGGAAGATACGTGTACGAAATTGATTTCTACACAGCAGACCGCGAATATGACTACGAAATCGACGCCATCACCGGCCAGATCCTGGACCGTGACAGTGAGCCGCTGGATGACTGGGATGACGACGACCGTTACGACGATTAACTTAAACCACTAATAAACTTTCACCAAAAGAAAAAGAACTGCAGCCGATTCTGCAGTTCTTTTTCTATTTCTGTGCTTTTACAGCAGTTTGCTTGTATTTTTCCAGATACCCATACGTTCCGCATCTTTGATGAGCTGGTCGCGGAAATCAGGGTGTGCGATATTAATCAGCAGTTCTGCACGTTCCCAGGTAGTCTTACCCTTCAGGTCCGCTGCACCGTATTCGGTTACGATAAAGTTAGTAGCCATTCTCGGTGTGGTTACGATAGCGCCCGGCGGCAGAATCGGTGAAATCAGAGATTCCAGAGTTCCGTCTGCTTTCATTCTGGTGGACGGTGTGCAGAGGAAACTCTGTCCGCCTTCTGACTGGTATGCTCCCAATACGAAGTCCAGCTGGCCGCCTGTACCACTAATCTGGCGGTGGCCGGCAGATTCGGAGCAGACCTGTCCGTACAGGTCTACCTGAATGCAGCTGTTAATGGACACGAAGTTTGGAATCTTGGCGATGGTCGCAATATTATTCACATAATCTACGGGTGCACTGCAGCAGATCGGATTATCATCGATGAAATCATAGAGCCGGCGTGTTCCTCCCGCGAAAGTATATACCGCCTTCCCTTTGTCGAATGGTTTGTTTCCTGTCAGCTTTCCTGCTTCAAACAGATCCACATATGCATCTGTAAACATTTCCGTATGTGCATTGATATTTCTCTGGTCAGATTCCGCCAGCATGGAGCCGATGCAGAGCGGAAGGCTTCCGATACCCAGCTGCAAGGTACTGTGGCTCTTAATCCGCGGTACAATATGGCTGGCAATCATCTTATCAATCTCAGACGGAGCCTTGGTCTTCAGTTCCGTCAGCGGTGTATTGCTGCCCTCTACAACATAGTCGATGCCGTAAAGATTCAGCTGTGTCTGATAACCATGAGCAATCGGCATGTTTTCGTTCACTTCCACGATGATTTTCTTCGCAGACTTAATGACACCCCACATATCGGCAACCTGCGGCCCCAGGTTAAAGTTGCCCAAAGAATCCATCGGCGCCACCTGGAACATGGCGATATCGATTTCACAGTCATTATTTACCCACAGGAACGGCAGCTCATTAAACATCATCGGAATATACCAGCAGCGTCCGTCCGCTGACATTTTGCGGTCAAAACTGCTGAAATGTGCCGAAGCAAAACGCACCTGCTCATTGCTGTCCGTGGCCAGATAGGTCTCAAAGGGCTTTTCACGGATGGAAACCGTACTGATGACTTCCACATCTCTCAGCTCTTTTGCCCTTCTGGCAATCGCCCGGTCAATATCCACCACAGAACCGCACCCCAGACCGAAATGCAGTCTGTCACCATTCTGAACCATTGCAGCAGCCTGGTCCGCCGTAATCAGCTTTTTCTTATATTCCGCAGCTAAATCAGACACCTTATACATAATTTCTCTCCCCCGCAAAATCCGTCAGTTCCGGCTCATTTGCCCTCCTTGACACTTATTTAACAATGCTTGGGTTGATTGTACTATAAAATCTCCACCATTGCAATACGCAAGTGCACTGCACATGAAAAAGAACACTTTCTTAAATATTGCTATTTCCCCGGCCTGGTGGTAATATATTGTAATACAGCATGTCCTCGTAGTTAAATGGATATACGATTTTTCACAACTTAACATGTCCTCGTAGTTAAATGGATATAACAGTGCTCTCCTAAAGCATCGTTGGCGGTTCGATTCCGCCCGGGGATACCAAAAGAGAGGGTTCTGCCTTTGGGCAGGAGCCTCTCTTCGTCTATTACGAGGTATGTATTTTTTCTGGTTATATTCCCCCCTGTGTGGTATAATGCAATATACAAGTAAAGTGTGTATTTCCTGTGAGAAAGGAGGACTCCACGTATGTCAAAAGATCAGATACCATCGCAGTTCGACGATCCGATGTTTACCGGAGAAAAATATCAGCCTAACTTCCTTGGCATGTCCCCTGCTATGGCACAGGGAGGGATTTACATGCTGGTTCTGGCGCTGGTAATCAACGGCATTGGCTGGGAGGCCGCATGTGCCATTGGGTTCGGCCTGATTCTGCTGTGGACTTTGCTCAGAATCCTCAAAAAGAAACAGATTGCCGCAGCATCGAAAGCCGGCTATGTGAATAAGTTCGGACAGATTACAGAAAAATGTCAGACTCCGGGATGGAAGGCTCCCCAGTCTTTTTACCGTCTGAAATGTCAGTCCTGCGGACACGAATATGATGTCCGTGCCGATCGTATCCGAAGAAAGAAGTGCCCTGCCTGTCAGGAAAAATAGTCAATTGTCTCATCCGAGCCACGGTTTCATAAAAGCCGTGGTTTTTCTTTTCAGCAGGCTCTGCCGTCCCCATTCCCGCTGTGCTTGCGGGATTATTACGGATTGTGCTATAATGTTCGAAACAGAAAAATGTACTTCATTGTTAAATCACGATGTTTCATTTGTTTGGAATGCCAAGTCTGCGGCAAAATCCACAATTTCCAGGCACCGGCAAACCGTCGGTCCGAATGTCCGCACTGTCTTGCCGCGAAAAGAAAGATTTGATTTATGTATTCATCTCACCGTCCTGACAATCAAATAGAGAAAGAACAGCGCCGCCGGCTGCGCCGCATGGTTTTGAGCCTGGCTCTGCCGATTCTGGCAGAGAACCTGCTTCTGTCCATGATGGAATATGTAGATACGGCCATGGTTGGCAGTCTGGGTCCCAACGCCACCGCGTCAGTTGCCTGTACCACGCCTGTCATCTGGCTTCTGAATTCTGTGGTTATGGCTCTCGCCATCGGTGCCACAGTCGTGGTTGCCCAGAGTATCGGCGCCGGAAACCATCAGAAAGCACAGAAGGTTTCCGCGCAGGCTTTTCTTATGGTGCTCGTTTTAGGGACTGCAATTTCCGGTACCCTTCTGCTGTTTTGCCGCAAAATCCCTGTGCTCATGGGACTGGATCCGGAGATTCAGGCCACTACTACAGCTTACATTGCCATTTTGGCCCTGGGTATGCCGTTCCACTGCATTTCCGCCGTATTCTACGGCGTCATCCGCGGTGCCGGTGATACGAGAACTCCGATGGCTCTCAGCTGTTTTGCCAATGTATGCAACATCATCGGCAATTTCCTGCTGATTTACACAAAGAGAGAAATAACCCTTGGCAGCTTTACCTTCATCCTCTGGGGTGCCGGTCTCGGTGTTGCTGGAGCGGCCATTGCCTCATCTTTTGCCAGAGTGCTGGCTGGTCTGATTGTAATTCTTCTAATGCTCCGCCGGACCGACGTGACACTGCGTTTCAAGGAGATGAAGCCTGACGGACCGATTTTGCGGGAAATCATCCACATCGGTCTTCCTGCTGCGATGGAACGTATCGCAATCAACGGCGGTCACCTGCTTTATGCCCGTCTTGTTGCAGGTCTGGGAACCATCACTCTGGCTGCACATCAGCTGGCGCAGAGTGCAGAATCCATCTGCTACCTTCCGGCTATGGCGTTCGAAACAGCGGCCACTACACTGGCCGGTCAGTCCGTCGGCGCACAGGACTATCCGGAGTGCCGCCGCAGAGTCTGGATGACAGCCAGACTCTGCATCTGCTTCGTTGCCGTTTCCGCACTGATTCTCTTCTTCGGCTGCGGATTCCTGCTGGGGCTGCTGACACCTTCTGCAGAAGTTATCGCCGAAGGTTCCATCGCCCTGCGGACTGTAGCAGTATTTGAATTATGCTACGGCATTGCTGCCGTATTTTCCGGCGGACTCCGCGGTGTAGGTGCTACCCGCGAACCATTCTATGTATGTCTGGGTACCATGTGGCTCCTGCGAATTCCGCTTGCCCTCTTCCTGCTGAACTTCATGAACGGCGGAATCGGTGCTGTATGGTTCGCCATGAGTATGGACCTGGTGCTGCGATGCAGCCTGCTCGTATACCGTTTCCATAAAGGAAACTGGGAACGTAAACTTCGCAATAGCAAGGAGAAACAGTATGATTAAACCTGTTGTTAGAGATGTATTTTTCCTGAAGCAGCCTTCCGTACCTGCTTCCGACTGTCCGGAGGACCGTCAGACCATACGTGACCTTTTAGATACACTTGCTGCAAACCGTGATGCCTGTGTGGGCATGGCGGCAAACATGATTGGTGTCCGCAAGCAGATTATGGTGGTCAATGCAGGTTTTGTGGACTTCATTCTGGTGAACCCGGTGATTACCGCCAAAGACAGCCCTTACGATACGGAAGAAGGATGCCTGTCTCTGACCGGTGTACGCCCTGCCACCCGCTATGAGAACATCACCGTGGAGTATTTGGATCACAACTTCAACCCGACGACCCGTCAGTTCTCCGGATTCATCGCTCAGATTATCCAGCATGAACTGGATCACTTCAGCGGAATTATTATTTAACACAGCAACTTAAAAAGCAGTCTTTTCAAGACTGCTCAGAATACTAAGGCGATGGCTTTTGCCATCGCCTTATTTTTTCACTGTGTTTTAAATGGAATATTCTTCGAATTCCAGTTCGCAAGGATTACCCGGGCAAATAAGGATACGGTTATCAGTATGATCCATGATGATACTGAAGTTTGTAGCATCTCTCATTGCCACAGGGTATCTAGGGTCTTCGTGGTCACAGATTGAATAAGGATATCCTGCGTGATCACTGTACATTTTCTTGATATCTTCTACGGTAATCTTTCCATAACGTTCTTTAACCATGGCTTTCATTCTCTGCATACGGATGTATGTACTTCCCATGTGGTTTACATCGTTTGCAAGATAAGTTTTAGGACCTACATAATGATTTGTATGAATGATAACGCCGTCTTCAGGAATGATAGGTTCAACAATCTGGGAGTCCATTTCGAACTCAATAGCTGTACCATCTGTATGTGTTGCAATGAGGTTACCTACAGAATAAGGTGCATGGCTGCCCTTTACATATGCATCGTTGAGATTTTCAGCTTCAAGCATAGCTCTAAGACGAACGTGGAATGGAATTCCGTGAACTGGCTTAGGAGTTCTGAGTGCGTTGAGTAATACTGATACGCCGCGGTCGTTCATGCCGATACCACCGATCATACCAGCACCTTCTACTACCATCATGAAGTGTGGCTTGTCTTCCTGGTAAACATGTACTACAATAAGACATTCGCCGCTGATAAGTAAGCTGTAGTCCCAGTTCTGTGAAGCGATAGTATGTCCGCCTTCTGTTGCTGGTGGGAGTACA
>JAFYKS010000053.1 GCA_017537495.1 Bacillota bacterium
AGCTGGGCCTGATACATAGGCACGTCTTCCGGCTCTGCCACGATCATGGCTTTCGGAGACGGTGAGAATTCATACCCGTCAAAATCCCCCACTTCGATTGCTGTGGTATTAGCCAGGTCCGGGTCGATCGTCGTTCCGTCCGTAACCTTTTCTACCAGGATTTTGTGGTCCAGATAAAACTGGCTGTACAGTCCCCGCTCTTTCGCAAAATCCGCAACTCTCCGCATAATGCCCGGCATCAGTTCTGCTTTGAAAATCGGGGTGCCGTCGGCCTCCGTCACAAGACAGCCGTTATAGCACAGAACCTTTGTGGAAGGCCCAATCTGCTTTGCATATTTTGCCGCGGAATAATAAAGCCTGCCCGTAGCAATGACAATGGTGATACCGCGGTCCGCTCACTCCAGGAGAAGTGAAAGTGTTTTTTCTGCGATGGTAAGGTCTTTTTCCAGCAGAGTATTATCAAGATCTAACGCAATTAATTTAATCATAATTAACCTCTCAGCAAGCGGTACAGTGATGCCGCCGTGCAGGTGATAAGAAATATCTGTATCATGATATAGAATGAATTATACAGCACCCTCGTACGCATTTTATAAATCATCTTGCCCAATGGAGTATAGGCAATCGGACTGTTGATTTTAAAGCAGTACATCGGGATGTCGTTCATTCCGTCGATGGATTCCCACCGGTCTCCTTCTGCTTTTTCATCTCCGTCTCTGTCTCCGAACAGATGCTTGTGAATCAGCACATAGCACTGCTGTGCGTAAAACAGGTGTCTGGAGAAGGCATTATTCCAGCGCACCGTCAGGAGCATGGATAAAAAGCCTGCCATGGTGATTGCCAGGTACATGAAGAAGGCTACTACCTCCGGAAGTGAGTTGGCAATCGCCATAACCCCTGCAATCAGTGCAAGGAAGATACTGTTAAAAGTCAGTCTCTCATTTTCCACGTGCCGTGCATGATTCAGATTTTCATCCATACAGTTCTGCAGAAAAGCAACCTGCGCGTCTGTCAAAGGCTTGCCTTTGAGTCTGGCCCAAAGGGAATTTTCATCGGTCAGCCGATTCATTTCTGCTTTTTCTCGTTTATAGTTATCCTTACAATGGCCCATATTTTATCTCCTTTTGCCGCAGTGCGATATGACATCATTATACCGCAGCTGCAAGGTGAAATCTACAGGATTTTAGCAAATAAAAAACCCCTTCCGGAAATTCAGAAGGGGTTTGAAAGTTTACATTATTTTACATTTATTCCCACTCAATGGTGCTTGTAGGCTTATCGGAGATATCCCACAGTACTCTGTTGATGCCAGGTACTTCTGCGATGATTCTGTCCCTCATCTTGCACAGGGTTTCGAATGGAATTTCTACGGACTTTGCAGTTACTGCATCTACAGTGTTTACGGCTCTGATGATAGCAGCCCAGCCCATGTGTCTCTTGTCGTCCTTAACGCCTACGGACTTCAGGTCAGGGATTGCTACGAAGTACTGCCATGGAGTTGGAACCATCTTGTCCAGTTCTTCTCTTACGATAGCATCAGCTTCTCTTACTGCTTCCAGTCTGTCTCTGGTGATAGCGCCGGTACATCTTACGCCCAGACCAGGACCAGGGAATGGCTGTCTGTATACCATACCGTCAGGCAGACCCAGCTGCTTACCTACTACTCTTACTTCGTCCTTATACAGCAGTCTTACAGGTTCAACCAGTTCGAACTGCATATCTTCAGGCAGGCCGCCTACATTATGGTGAGCCTTAACGCCGTCGGATTCAGTGATGTCAGGATAGATGGTACCCTGTGCCAGGAATTCGATGCCTTCCAGCTTACGTGCTTCTTCTTCGAATACTCTGATGAATTCAGCACCGATAATCTTTCTCTTCTTTTCAGGGTCAGCAACGCCTTCCAGCAGACCCAGGAATCTGTCAATAGCATCCACGTAAACCAGATTTGCATCCATTTCATCGCGGAATACCTGTACTACCTGTTCCGGTTCGCCCTTACGCAGCAGACCGTGGTTTACATGTACGCAAACCAGCTGCTTGCCGATTGCTTTGATCAGCAGTGCTGCAACTACAGAAGAGTCTACACCGCCGGACAGTGCCAGCAGAACCTTCTTGTCGCCAACCTGCGCTCTGATTGCTGCAACCTGTTCTTCGATGAACGCTTCAGCCAGCTCAGGGGTTGTGATACGTTCCATTGTTTCTGGACGTTTATTCATATCCATTTCTTTATTCCTCCATATATTATAAGAATTGCAAAAGTTTACGTTTGTACTACCTTACTATTATACTGCAAAATTTATCTGCCATCAATATTTTTTCGCCAGGGAATTATCATTTTTTTACATTTTCACGCGTTGCATTTCGGCCCTGTTTGGGGTATGCTATACTTAACAAAATCCGCCTTTAAGCGGCGAATATATGGAGGTAAAAATGAAACGTACTGCTGAAGATATTATGAAAATGATTCAGGAACAGGACATCAAGATGGTTGACTTCAAAATCGTCGACATTAACGGTCAGTTCCGTCATGTAACGATTCCTGCGTCTCAGTTCACACCGGACACCATGAAGGAAGGTATCGGCTTCGACGCTTCCAACTACGGTTATGCAGTTGTAGAAAAGAGTGACATGGTCTTCATTCCTGACCTGGACACTGCAGTGATCGACCCTTACTGCCAGATTCCTACTCTGTCCATTACCGGCAACGCCATGATTATCGACTATCCGGAAAACCGCCCTCTGGCTCAGTATCCGAGAAACATCGTGAAGGCCGCAAACCAGTACATGAAAGACAGCGGTATCGCCGACGAAATGATTATTTTGCCGGAATTCGAATTCCATGTATTCGACCAGGCTGGCTGGTCTGTACGTCCGAACAGCATCGGCATGAACATCGATGCTGACCAGGCGCCTTGGAACTCCGACAGCGAAGGTCTGGGTACCGTGGTTCCGCACCAGAAGAACTACCACATTGCTCTGCCGTTCGACGCAACTTACGAAATGCGTTCTGACGCCTGCCTGGAGCTGGAAAAGATGGGCATCGCCATCAAGTACCACCATCCTGAAGTTGGTGCATCCGGCCAGTTCGAAATCGAACCGATGCTTGGTGAAATGACCCACATGGCAGATGCGACCATGATGATTAAATATGTAATCCATAATACTGCTCTCCAGTACGGCAAGGTTGCCACCTTCATGCCAAAGCCTGTATACGGCGAAGCGGGCAACGGCATGCACGTGCACATGCTGCTGATGAAGGACGGTCAGCCTGTCTTCTCCGATGATGAAGGCTACTCCCACCTGTCCAAAGAAGCACACTGGTTCATGGGCGGTCTGCTGAAGCATGTGGCTGCGCTTTGTGCCATCACCAACCCAAGCACCAACTCCTTCAAGAGACTGGTTCCTGGCTTCGAGGCACCGGTTACTGTGGGCTACGCAACTTCCAACAGAAGTGCTGTCATCCGTATCCCTGCCTACGCAAAGACTCCTGCGCTGCGCCGTTTCGAAATCCGTAACCCTGACGCAACCTGCAACCCTTACTTCTGCTATGCAGCTCTGCTGATGGCAGGTCTGGACGGTATCAAGAACCAGATCGACCCTCACGCAGAAGGCTGGGGACCATACGACTTCAACCTGTACCATCTGTCCGATGAAGAAAAGGCCAAGCTGACCCAGCTGCCAACCCGTCTGGAAGATGCTCTGGATGCACTGGAAGCAGACCACGCATTCCTCACCGAAGGCGGTGTATTCCCTGAAGAACTGATTAAGAACTTCATCGCTCTGAAGAGAAAAGAATGTTCCGAACTCTCCAAGATTCCGCATCCTGCAGAATTCGACAGATATTTTAACTTATAAAACCCAAAAGAGCTGCACTTGCAGCTCTTTTTTTCATGTCATTTTTCTATCTTTTCCCTCAGTTTTATCGTCGTTTTGGTGAAATCGTGAGGCTCGAAGTCCACCAGTCTGCCTGCTTCTATGACTTTATCCTGATACACGTGTGCCAGGTAATGAAAACGGTACAGGGTTCTCACGCCCTGTTCTTCAATACGATCCGCATGGTCGAAGACTTCCTGGGTCACGCAGGCCAGCTTTTCCTCTGCGGTGGTATCCTTTCCGGCTGCAACCTGGGCGGCACCGGCAATGACTGCTTCTGCCTCCGGGCCCTCCAGCCCCAGCAAAATCTCCCGGGCAATGGATTCTGCTGCCAGGGATAAGGATTTTGCACCGGCATAGACGGTATCACCGGATTCTTCGCAGCGCTGGTTTTCCGCCAGACACTGCTGCTTGGCCAGATCCCGGAACACCAGCAGCCAGGTCACC
>JAFYKS010000054.1 GCA_017537495.1 Bacillota bacterium
CTCCTCTATAATAACTTAGATATTATACTATACCTTTAACTAAAAAACAAGCTAAAAGTTAATAATTTCGCTAAATTTTAAGGCATCAAGGCTTGCACCGCCAACCAGAGCACCATCGATTTCTTCCATATTCATGATTTCGGTAGCATTTTCCGGTTTTACACTGCCGCCGTACTGTATAACCACACGATCAGAAATTACATCATCATATAAATCTTCCAGTACCGTGCGGATAAAACCGCACATATCGTTTGCCTGCTGAGGAGATGCCGTTCTGCCTGTACCGATGGCCCAGACAGGTTCATAAGCAATGACAACTTTTTCTGCATCAGTTCCTTCGATTCCTTCAAAAGCCTTCATCACCTGGCTGCGGACAACTTCCTGTTCGCGGCCCGCTTCCCTTTCTTCAAGAACTTCTCCTACACAGAGGATTGGAATAATTCCGGTCGGAAGCAGTGTTTTCAGCTTACAGTTTACGGTTTCGTCGGTTTCTCCGAAATACTGTCTTCTTTCAGAATGGCCCACGATGCAGTAGTCTACGCCGATTTCCTGCAGCATTCCCGCGGAAATTTCTCCGGTGTAGGCACCTTCCTTTTCAAAATGCACATTCTGTGCACCGACTCCGATACCGGTTCCTTCGAAAGCCTTCACCAGTGTTTCCAGCTGTGTAAATGGAGCACAGATGGCCGCCTTCACATCGGTATCGTGATATAATTCTTTGAAAGCCACAGCGAAGGCAGCTGCCTCCGCTGAAGTTTTATACATTTTCCAGTTACCTGCGATAAACGGAATTCTCACTTTTCCTACCTCACAGTCTACTTGTCTTCCAGAACTGCAACGCCTGGCAGAACCTTGCCTTCCAGGAATTCCAGAGAGGCACCGCCGCCGGTGGAGATGTGAGTCATCTTATCAGCCAGACCAAACTGTTCTACAGCAGCTGCAGAGTCACCGCCGCCGATAACGGTTACTGCCTTGCTTTCAGCCAGAGCTTCCGCAACAGCACGTGTACCGCCTGCAAAGTTTTCCATTTCGAATACGCCCATAGGACCGTTCCATACGATGGTTTCTGCTTCAGCGATTGCAGCCTTATACAGTTCCACTGTCTTAGGACCGATGTCCAGACCCATCATGTCAGCCGGAATTGCATCCTTGTCCACGACTGCAGTCTTTGCATCGTTGTTGAATTCATCAGCAACAACCACGTCAACTGGCAGCAGCATCTTTACGCCGGCTTCTTCAGCCTTCTTCAGCAGCTGAGGAGCGATTTCCAGGCTGTCCTTATCCAGAATGGAAGTACCGATTTCCAGACCTTCTGCCTTATAGAAGGTATAAGACATACCGCCGCCGATAATCAGAGTGTCAACTTTCTTAAGCAGGTTTTCGATTACAGGAATCTTGTCACCTACCTTCGCGCCGCCCATGATTGCTACGAAAGGTCTCTTTGGATTTTCCACTGCATTGCCCAGGAATTCCACTTCCTTTTCAATCAGGAAACCGGAAACTGCTGGCAGGTAATCTGCAACGCCGGCAGTGGAAGAATGTGCTCTGTGTGCAGTACCGAAAGCATCATTTACGAAGATGTCAGCCAGAGAAGCCAGTTCCTTCGCAAAATCTGCACCGTTCTTGGTTTCTTCCTTTCTGAATCTCACGTTTTCCAGCAGCATTACACGGCCTTCTTCCAGCTGTGCAGCAGCTGCCTTAACGGCTTCATCCACAACAACCGGAGAGCTTACGAACAGAACTTCCTGACCCAGTAATTCAGTCAGTCTGTCTGCCACAGGCTTCAGAGTATACTTCATGTTAGGTTCGCCTTCAGGTCTGCCCATATGGGACATGAGGATGACCTTAGCCCCCTGTTCCATCAGGTACTTTACAGTAGGCAGCGCAGAAACGATACGGATATCGTCTGTAATCACGCCTTCCTTCATAGGAACATTGAAGTCACATCTTACGATGACACGCTTACCCTGTACATTAATATCTTTTACAGTTTTTTTCATTGATTAAATCCTCACTTTACGATTGTTTTAACCGTAGTATTGCCGGATTGACGGCAAATAATATTATTTGTTGTCTACGCTGTGCATGTGCTTGATCAGTTCCAGAAGCTTGCTGGAGTAACCAAATTCATTGTCGTAGAACGCAATCAGCTTGAAGAACTTATCGTTCAGTTCGATACCTTCTCTTGCGTCGAAGATGGAAGTGCAAGGATCGCCAACGAAGTCGCCGGAAACTACTTCATCATCTACATATTCAATAACGCCCTTCAGATAAGTTTCGGAAGCTTCCTTAACCTTTTCACAGATTTCCTTATAGGATGCAGGTTCCTTCAGAACAACGTTCAGGTCGATTACGGAAACGTTGGAAGTAGGAACTCTGTAAGAAATACCAGTCATCTTGCCCTGCAGGGAAGGAATAACCAGACCTACTGCCTTAGCTGCACCTGTAGTGGATGGAATTACATTGCCGAATACGCTTCTGCCGGTTCTCCAGTCCTTATCAGAACGTGCATCTACTACCTTCTGCTTTGCAGTTGCAGCGTGGATAGTGGACATCAGACCCTGATCGATACCCCAGTTATCTTCGATAACCTTGCACAGAGGAGCCAGACAGTTTGTAGTACAGGATGCGTTGGAAACAACGTCCATGTCAGTAGTGTAAGTTTCGTGGTTAACACCATAAACGAAGGTTGGAGTAACCTTATCCTTCGCAGGAGCAGAAATAATAACTTTCTTTGCACCAGCCTTGATGTGGTCCATAGCCTTTTCAGTAGTAACGTATGCACCGGTAGCTTCTACAACATATTCAACACCAGCTTCAGCCCATGGAATATTCTTTGCTTCAGATTCTCTGTAAACAGGAACCTTCTTGCCATCGATTACAATACCGTCTTCATACACGTCCAGGCTTCTAGGGAATCTGCCGAAGGTAGAGTCATACTTTAACTGGTATACCAGATAATCCAGTTCAGAATTACGTACATTGATTGCTGCAATTTCAATTTCCGGCATATCCATTGCTGCACGGATTACCACTCTGCCAATACGTCCAAAACCGCTAATACCTACTTTAATCGCCATTTTTTTCCTCCTAAACTCCATATGAATGGTCAATTATAATTATTATAGTTTTTTATATATTTTCGTATCCTTAGTATCTTCTCCGTTTGGAAGAAGACAGGATATTCAAACCTTCTCTGTATTTCGCCACCGTACGGCGGGAAATTTCGATACCTCTGTCACTGAGCATCGCCACCATGTCCTGGTCACTGTACGGACTCTTAGGGTCTTCGCTGTCGATGATTTCCTTAATCATGGACTTGATGCTGTTGGAAGAAACCCCTTCCCCATCACTGCCGGTCACACCGCTGGAGAAGAAATACTTGATTTCGAATACCCCTCTCGGTGTCTGCATGTACTTGCCGTTAATCGCACGGCTGACAGTAGACTCGTGAATTCCAAGGTCATCTGCTACCTGCTTCAGTGTAAGCGTATGCAGATGCTGGTTTCCATTATCCAGGAAGTCCTTCTGATGACGGATTACGGCATCTACTACATTAAATATTGTATTTTTTCGCTGCTCAATACTCTTAATGAGCCACAGAGCTGCATTGTATTTTTCATTTAAATACTTATTCAGTTCCGCATCATCCACCGCTGCTCTGGCAAGGTTGGAATAGTACGGACTCACCATCAGACGGGGAACGCTGTATTCATTGGTAATAACCTGATAGCTGCCGTCGATTTTCTCCACGGTAACATCCGGAGTTATGTACTTCACACTGTTTCCGCTGGAGAAGCATCTTCCCGGTTTCGGTTCCAGACTTCGGATCAGGTCACATACCATCTGAATCTGTGTGACCGGCAGACCCAGCACCTTGGCTACTCTGCTCAGTTTGTTCTCACCCAGATCTTCCAGATGGTTCATGATAATGTACTCTACCGTTTCATCCAGAAGGCCCTTTGCAGCAAGCTGAATAATCAGGCATTCCTTCAGATTTCTGGCGCCGACACCGGCAGGCTCAAAGGTCTGAATCACATCCAGAACTTCTTCTACCTTATCTGTGTCAGTTCCAAGTGCCCGGGCCGCTTCTTCTGCAGACATACTAAGATAGCCATTATCATCAATGGCTTCTACGAGAAATCTACCGATTTTCAGATCTTCACCCTTCAGGCTGGAAAAAGTCAGTTGGAGAAGCAGTGCATCCTCCAGTGTTTCATCCTTGCTGACAAACTGCTCGTAAGAATATTCGCTGTCGCTGTCTCTGGAAAATTCCCACTGTTTATAACTGATATCGTCTTACTCCGCTTCCGTTATCTTTTCACGGAGGTCAA
>JAFYKS010000055.1 GCA_017537495.1 Bacillota bacterium
CTGGTTTTCCGGCTGCAGCCGGATGTGATCCCCTTCGTGGTAGAAGGTCTTCACGGTAGCTTCGCTTTCAAAACCGTCAATCATGGCTACTACGATTTCACCATTGCGGGCAGTATCCTGCTGCTGTACCAGAATCAGGTCGCCATCCATGATGCCTGCCTCAATCATACTTTCACCGCGGACACGGAGCATATAGCTGGTACCGCCAGCTGCATAGCGGGCAGGAACCGGGAATGTATCTTCGATGTTCTGCTCGGCCAGAATTGGTGTTCCGGCAGCCACGCGGCCTACTACAGGAATGTCAACCACATCGCTGCGTTCCAGAACTTCGGTGTTCTTTTCGGCAGGAGCTTTTTTATCTGCATGAGGGTCTACAACCATCAGTGCTCTTGGTTTGGAAGGGTCCTTTACCAGATAACCCTGGCGAACCAGGCTTTCGATATCCTTGTGAGCCGTAGATGTGGATTTGATTCCGATGGCTGTACAGATTTCACGCACAGTAGGAGGGTAGCCCTTGGTCTTAATTTCTTCTTTCATATAGTTGAGAATCTTCCGTTCTCTGTCTTTCAGTTTGTCCATTCGCCCATCTCCATTTCTCGTATATATAAAGAAAGACTGTGTTCACAGGGAACACAGCCACTATAAACTATACTAATTGTATCACGGTGCGAACAAAAAGTAAACACCTGTTCCGCGAAATATTTTTCTGTTCGCACAGAGACTTTCCGGTAATACGCTACTGTCCCATATTCAAACGGGAAGTCAGAGGGCTCATGAGCACGGAAATCTGCTGAACGATGGAATCCAGGTCAATGTCCTCATTCATAACCACATCGTATAAAAGGCCGGTTACCGCATGTGCATAGAAGTGAACCGCAAAGTCCAGTTCGTCAACCGGAATGGAAGCATCTGCATTCTTTTCCTTGAAGATGGCGAAAAGAAGGCTCTCCATCATGTGGAAAATCATATCACAGAGCTGCGGCTTTTTCTGGGATGTGAAAATTTTACGGCCTACCTGACGGTTACGGTCTGCTGCATCGAGGAAAAGATGAATAGCAGCTTCTACACTTCCAGCTTCAACGCCGCGCTGTACAGCAGTATCTCCTGTCACACGGAGTCCCCATTCTATTACGTCCAGCAGATCCTGGAAGTGGTAATAGAAGGTCTGGCGGGTAATGCCGCATACTTCCACGACATCCTTGACGGTAACTTTGTCTATATTTTTAGTTTTAATAAGTTCGATATAAGCTTCGATAATCGCCCATTTTGTGTTTCTTGCCATAGGTCAAATCTCCTTGCAGAATACTTCAAAAATTTATACTATCAGCTTATCACGAATTGTGTCAAAATGCACCGTTTTTTTTTACACTTTTACACATTTTTTTGAATGGAAAAAAGAATATTTTTGTGAAGAAAAAATGCTTGACATATTGACTGCGAAGTGGTATAGTAGATAAGTAACGAAGAAGAAGTCATCCGCTTCTCACCTGTGGGGCCTGCGTCGCCGGCACAGGTTGATATGTTGAGAACAGCACGTTTTGCGTGTGTTTTATGCGGATACTTTCGAGTGTCCGCAATTTTTTTTCAGGAAACTGCATCGGGACTCCCCCGGCAGTAAATCTTTAGGAGGTGTACAGCCATTAGTAAGGAAAATCTGATCAACGAAGAAATTCGTGATAAGGAAGTAAGAGTAATTGACACAGACGGCACTATGCTGGGTGTGATGCCTACAGAAAAGGCAATGGAACTGGCAGCAGAAAAGAAGCTGGACCTGGTAAACATTTCACCAAATGCGAAGCCGCCGGTTTGCAAGATTCTTGACTACGGTAAGTACCGCTATGAGCTTCAGAAGAAAGAAAAGGAAGCTAAGAAAAAGCAGAAAACTACTCAGGTTAAGGAAATTCGTTTAAGTACGTTCATCGAAGAACACGACATCAACGTGAAGGCAAACACTGCGTCTAAGTTCCTTAAGGATGGCGACAAGGTTAAAGTGAGCCTGAGATTCAGAGGCAGAGAAAAGGACTACAAGGACAAGGGTATGGCAGTAATGGAATCCTTTGCACAGGTAGTATCCGAAGTCGGCATCGTAGAAAAGAAGCCTTTATTTGAAGGCAGAAGCCTGACTATGGTTCTCGGTCCTAAATCCGACAAATAAGTTACAAACAAATCCAGATTTAACATAGGAGGAAAAATCATCATGGCAAAGAATAAGATGAAGTCCCACAGAGGAGCATGCAAGAGACTGAAATTAACCGGTTCCGGTAAGATCAAGAGAAATAAGGCATACAAGAGCCACATTCTTACTAAGAAGGCCGCTAAGAGAAAAAGAGGCTTAAGAAAAGCTACAGTATTAACCAGCGCAGACCTGAAGAGAATGCTGCGTTCCATGGCAAGATAGTATAGTTTAGGAGGTAAGAAACATGGCAAGAGTAAAGAAGGGTGTAAACGCACACAAGAGACATAAAAAGATCCTGAAGCTGGCTAAGGGCTTCTACGGTTCCAAGAGCAAGACTTTCAAGGCTGCTAAGCCAGCAGTAATGAGATCCCTGAGATCCGCTTACTTTGGCAGAAAGCTGAAGAAGAGACAGTACAGACAGATGTGGATTGCTAGAATCAACGCTGCTGCAAGAATGAACGATATCAGCTACTCCCAGCTGATGAACGGTCTGAAGAAGTCCGGCATCGAAATCAACAGAAAGATGCTGTCCGAAATGGCTATCTACGATGCAGCTGCATTCACTCAGCTGTGCGAAACTGCTAAGAAGGCAGTTAAGTAATAACGCCGAATTACGACGAAATCAAAACCCCTGTCAGGCAGTGCCCGGCGGGGGTTTCTTGTATTCTGAGCAAAATATGGAGTGCAAACGATGACAATGATGAAACTGGAACAGGGACGTCCGCAGGATTTGACCGGACGCCTGGAAAAAGAAGTGCGGGTCTACGACCTGCTTGATGAACTGGGAATTGAATACCAGCGGATTGACCATGAGGAAGCTAATACCATGGAAATCTGTGCGGAAATCGACCAGGTGCTGGGTGCGACTATCTGTAAGAATCTCTTTATGTGCAACCGTCAGCAGACCGATTTTTATATGCTGATGATTGATGAGAAGAAGGGATTTAAGACAAAATACCTGTCAGCACAGCTGGGTACCAGCCGTCTGTCCTTCGCACCGCCGGAATTTATGGAAGAA
>JAFYKS010000056.1 GCA_017537495.1 Bacillota bacterium
AGTGACCTGGATCAACATGATTGTATTCTGGGAACTGATGGCAGTGGCATCCTGGCTTATCGTAGTGTCTGCACGAAAGGAAAGCGCAGTAAAAGCCGGATTCCGTTACCTGATGGTGCATATGCTGGGTGGTAACCTGCTGCTGGCAGGTATCGTTATCAAGCTGGTACAGGGCAGCACAGAGCTTGTCTGCCTGACCGATGGTCCGCAGGATGCGGCATTCTGGCTGATTCTGGCCGGTGTGGCACTGAATGCGGCAGTACCTCCGCTCCATTCATGGATTGCGGATGCATATCCGGAAGCACCCATGGGCGGGACCGTTTATATGGGTTCCTTCACCACCAAGGTGGGGGTATTCTGCCTGATTAAGCTCTTTGCGGGAACGCAGCTGCTCCTGTATTTCGGCATGTTCATGGCAATCTTTGGTGCCTGCATGGCATTAATGGAAAACGACCTGAGAAGACTCTTCTCTTATCATATCGTCAGCCAGGTGGGCTACATGGTGGCCGCACTGGCACTGGGCGGGGCGCTTGGCATCGATGGTGCTGCAGCACACGCTTTTAATAACATTTTGTATAAGGGTACACTGCTCATGTGTGCCGGTGCCATTATTGATGTGACCGGTAAGCGCAAAATCAGTGAGCTGGGCGGTCTGGGACGAAAGATGCCGTTTACGGCGGCCTGCTTCCTTATTGCATCCATGGCTATCGCAGGTTTCCCTCTGCTGAACGGTTTTGTCAGCAAATCCCTGATTATGAACGCGGCTGCTGAAAGCGGCATTCACTGGGCGGAACTGGGACTGATGGTGGCATCCGTCGGTACTCTCATGTCCGTAACCCTGAAGATTAACTACTTCGTATTCTGGGGTAAGTCTGATGTGGAACTGGATGTAAATGAAGATGCAGTTCCTCTGGGCCGTAAGCTGGCTATGGGTATGGCTGCATTCGGCTGCTTCGTCTGCGGTGTACTCCCTAACTTTGTGTATGGGCTGACACCTTATGGCAGCGACGGCCATCCGTTCACCGTGGATCACGTGACCCAGTACATGCAGCTTTTTGCTGCGGCAGGAATTGCCTTCCTCATGTATCTGGATCATATGAAACCGCATGATGAACTGAGTCTGGACATCGACTGGCTGTACAGAAAGCCTCTGCCGGCTCTTATGAACTGTCTGTCTGTAAACTTCAACAATCTGCGTATGGCAGTGGGGGATGGACTGGGAAGACTGATCGCTAAGGGCAGCCGTTACCTTCATAATCCGCAGAAACTGGCACAGGAAGTTTTCGGTGCGAAAGAACCGGAACCTCGAAACTGTCTGGAAGACGACGATGTACTGCAGAAACCTGCAGGCTGGCTGGTGGAAATCAGTTTCATCATCTTCTTTGCAGTGGTGCTGTACGTGTTCCTGAGAAAAGCATAAAGAACATAAAAAGGGACTGTCTCAAAATAAAACAATTTAGACATCCCCTAAACGAAAATCAAGAGCTGTAAGATAGCAATATCTCACGGCTCTTTTCTTTTAGATAAACGTTGAAATTTCAATATATTTAGACCAAAACTGGCTACGAAGAAGTCTGTTTTCCGGTATAATTAAAGTATGACCAGTACCATTAATTACACTCAGAGTTCTACCACGAAAGTTGATTAGGAACTTCAAAAGCACGCAAAGGTAAATCGGATTACGAAGTGCTTCAGTCGATTTACGAATGCGAATCCTGTAAGGCTGTCCTGTAAAGAGTAAATGCACAAAGGCTCGGGGAAATCGCCGAATTAGTGTATCCAGAGAATTTCTGCGACTGAGGGAACAGTCTCACATGAATATTACCAGAGAAAAAGGAATTAAACTGAGAGTAAATCGGTCCATACAGGCGGAGGGCGCTTTTGGAAGTTTGAAAGAAGATATGTAGTTTCGCCGGTTTCTGACTCGTGGACACCAAACATCATGGTAGAATTCCAACTGCTGTGTCTGGGATTCAACATCCATAAATTTTACCGAAAAATACAGAGCGGAAAACAGGGCAGAACACTGTATGATTTATCATCGCAGGCCGCTTAAATGATGTAATCAGAGTAATGCTCTTTTTTCTGTGCCAGAATTTAAATCAGGCTTTAAACCATAGAAAAAAGTGACGTTAAAATCCACGAAGGATCTCAACGTCACTAATTTACTTTTTAGGAGAACTGTCTGTTTAATTATTTTGAGACAGCACCTTCCTTTTTCTGTCCATTACATGTTTGGCGCATTTAATGATTTCTGCTTTCAAGGTGTTTCATGATGATTTCCACACACTGTGTTCTGCCAATGGAGGCATCCAGACAGATATCATAGTTGCGTGCATCATTCCAGTGCTGTCCGGAGATGTTCCAGTAATAAGCAGAACGGGCAGCATCGGAATGCCTGATATTAGCCATGGCATCTTCTCTGGAGTCTCCATACATTTCCATGATGTTTTCTGCACGGAATTCTTTTGGAGCGTGGAAGAAAATGCTGACAACATTGTCATGCTCGCGCAGTATATAGTCGGCAGCTCGTCCGACAATGACACAGGAGCCGGCGTCTGCGATTTTACGGATAATTTGTTCCTGGGCGATGACTGCCTGTTTCATTACGTTGGTACTCAGGTAGAGTTCATGAAGAATGGCAGGAGAGTTGGTATTGATATCTGCCATAAAGTCTTTGTCCAGACCGCTTTCCTGAGCTGCCAGTGCAGTCATCTCTTTATAATAGAACGGAATGCCCAGACGTTCAGCCAGAAGTTTACCAATTTGCTTACCCGCAGTACCATGTTCTCTGGCAATGGTAATGATGACACCCGGACGGGACGGCCAGATGACGGAATCTGCTTCTTTCCCAGCAGATCCTGCATGGACCGCTGCTTCTTCTTCCTTCTTTTTCAGGTTTTTGAAGAACGGGACAGTCAGAATTACAATTACAATCACTGCGATAAAGTCAGCAATCGGAGCGGCATAGAGAATGCCGCTGATACCGGTTCCTGCTTCTTTGCTTTCCAGGATTGCAGGCAGTATGATGGCCAGAGGCGTGAAACATAGGATATCACGTACCAGGGACGCCGCAACCGCACGCACGGAGCAGCCGATGGACTGGAAGAAGATGGCGGACATCTTTACCAGAGAGGTACCTGTCATCAGTGCCAGGAAGATACGGAAGGTCTTCAAAGCAAAATCCATATACAGTTCATCTCCGCTGCCGAAGATACCGATGACACCCTGGGGCCAGAGCTGAAACAGGGCTGTCGCGGCAAGCCCTACGATGAGAGAAGCTTTCAGCACGATGGAGTAAGTCTGACGGACACGATCCATTCTGCAGGCGCCATAGTTATATCCGAAAATTGGCTGGCTTCCCAGTACAATTCCGACCACAATATTCTGGACAACGGTGTAAACCTTGGTCTCAATACTGAAGACGGAAATCGGAATATCCGGTCCGTATACAGACAGGCTGCCGTATTTTGCCAGCATGATATTGGATGTGAGAGAAACTACCACGATGGAAATCTGAGTCACGAAGGTAGAGGCTCCCAGTGCAATGGTATTCAGAAGAATTTTTCTGTCCGGAAGGAAACTGCGGCTGCTGAGTTTGAAGCTTTTTGGCTGAAAGAAGTACTTCACACAGGCGCTAAAGGACAGAATCTGTCCGATTACTGTAGCCCATGCAGCACCTGCGATGCCCCAGTCCAGCAGGAAGATGAAAATCGGGTCCAGGATGATATTGGTGACAGCTCCAATGAGCATGGCGACCATAGCATAGGTCGGACTTCCGTCCGCACGGATCATACTGTTCATCACGTTCATCAGAAGGTATACCGGAAAGGCTGCAGCAACGATGGCAAAGTATTCCACGGCCATTTCAGCAGTCTGGTCGGAAGCACCGAAGAGACGCATCAGGGGTTCATTGAACAGTTCGCAGATGACCATCAGGATAATACTGATGACTGCAGTAACGGTAATACCGGTTCCTACACATTTATGAGCACTCTGGCTGTCATTTCTGCCGGAACAGATACTCAGGTACGATGCAGCACCGTCACCTGCACACCATGCAAATGCGTTAGCAATGCAGATAATGGGGAAGGAGACTCCGGTGGCGGCGTTGCCCAGGAAACCCAGTTCACTGTTTCCGATAAAAATCTGGTCTACGATATTATAAAATGCACTGATTAAAAGTCCCATGACGCAGGGGACTGAGAACTGAAGCAGGAGCTTGGAGATTTTCTCTTCGCCCAGACGCCTGCTTTCGTTAGATAATTCCATATATTCTAATCCTTTCAAATTTAATTTCAATGTTTTTAGTTATACAACGGTCAAATATTATATCATAAAATGCAGAATTAGTAAAGAAAAACAGTGCACAACACTGTATGATTTATCATTTCAGGCCGCTTAAATGATGTAATCGGAGTTATGCTCTTTTTGCTGTACCCGAATTTAAATCAAGCTTTAAACCATAGAAAAAAGTGACGTTAAAATCCACGAAGGATCTCAACGTCACTAATTTACTTTTTAGGAGAACTGTCTGTTTTATTATTTTGAGACAGCCCCTGTGATTTTTTGGATTATACGTTAAACAGGAAGTTTACTACGTCGCCGTCGTTCATCACGTATTCCTTACCTTCAGAACGGATGTAGCCCTTTTCCTTGGCTGCAGCCAGACTGCCGCCTACTTCCATCAGTTTATCATAAGCGATGGTTTCTGCGCGGATAAACCCTCTTTCAAAGTCAGTGTGAATCTTACCTGCTGCGCCAGGTGCCTTGGTACCACGCTTGATGGTCCATGCACGGCATTCATCTTCGCCGGCAGTCAGGAAGGAAATCAGGTTCAGCAGGGAGTAGGAAGCCTTAATCAGCTTGTCCAGACCGGATTCATCGATACCCAGTTCTTCCAGGAACATAGCTCTTTCATCATCTTCCAGTTCTGCAACTTCTGCTTCGATGGCAGCACATACAACTACTACTTCAGCACCTTCTCCGGCAGCAATTTCACGTACCTGCTGTACGAACTCGTTGCCTTCGTGATCGGCAACTTCGTCGTCAGCTACGTTTGCAACGTAGATAATCGGCTTATAGGACAGCAGACCCAGACTCTTAACGAATTCTGCTTCTTCTTCGTCCAGGTCCATAGCTCTGGCATTCTTGCCGGATTCCAGCCATTCATAAACCTGATTCAGCAGGTTCAGCTCGCCCTGCATCTGCTTGTCAGCTTTAGCCATCTTGGCCGTCTTATTGATGCGGCGTTCCAGAATTTCCATATCACTGAATAACAGTTCCATATTGATGGTTTCGATGTCGGAAGCCGGATTGATCTTTCCGTCTACGTGAACGATATTGTCATTCTGGAAACATCTTACAACGTGAACGATTGCTTCTACTTCACGGATGTGTCCCAGGAACTTGTTACCCAGACCTTCGCCCTTGGAAGCACCTTTTACCAGGCCTGCGATATCACAGAATTCAATGGTCGCATAAATCGTCTTTTTTGAGTTATATACTTCGTGCAGTTTGGTTACTCTTTCATCAGGAACTGTTACAACACCTACGTTTGGCTCGATGGTGCAGAATGGGTAGTTTGCAGCTTCTGCGCCGGCCTTGGTGATAGCGTTGAATAATGTACTCTTACCTACGTTTGGTAAACCTACGATACCTAATTTCATAATTACAGTGTCTCCTTCTCGTTATTGTGTTTTCTGTTCAAAATATAATATAACACGGCACAGCCTGCGATAATGGTCAGGCTGATGACCTGGGCCTGTCTTAATGGTCCGATCATCAGACTGTCTGTACGAAGTCCTTCTACAAAGAAACGTTCTACAGAATAGAGGATGCCGTAGAGGCAGGTAATCTGCCCGTTAAATTTTCTATGATTTTTATCTATCCAGGACAGCAGCCAGAAGAGGCCGAAGCACCAGAGCGATTCATAAAGGAATGTGGGGTGGTACCCTATGCCATCAATAATCTGTGCCCATGGCAGATCAGTAGGACCTCCGTGTGCTTCTTCGTTAAAGAAGTTGCCCCAGCGTCCGATGGACTGTCCCAGTGCAACAACAGGAACACATAAGTCAGCTGTATTCAGGAAACTGATTTTTTTATGGTGGCAGATGATGTATGCAACTGTGAAGCAGAGAATCAGACCGCCGTGGATGGCCAGACCGCCGCTGCGGATATCCAGGATTTTCGACCAGTCACCGGCATACTGATCCCAGCTGAAGAATACATAGTAAGCACGGGCTCCGATGATTGCGGAAGGCACCATGAAAATAATAAGATCCAGGATGAAGTCCGGATCGATACCATGGCGTTTAGCCCGGGCAGATGATATAAAGGCTGCAAGCATAAATCCGATTCCAATCAGCAGACCGTACCACATGACGTCCAGTCCGAAGAGGGAAAAGGCAACCCGATCAGGTGCTATCATATTTTAATTATCTCCTTCTAAATTTATTTCACAAAAATACATCTTATATTCTATCAAAAAAAATGTTTATTGTCATTAAAAGTTTGGTACAATTTCCTTATGAAATACGAAAAAATTATAATGGGGCAGTTTATTTCACGCCCAAACCGCTTCATTGCGGAAGTAAAACTGAATCAAAGCGAGGAAATTACCCGTGTTCACGTAAAAAATACGGGTCGGTGCCGTGAGCTGCTTCAGCCGGGCTCCACTGTGTACCTTGAGGATTTTACCTGCCGTATGGGGACACGGAAGATGGCATATTCCCTGATTGGGGTGGAAAAAATGCTGCCGGATGGACAGACGCTTATGGTCAATATGGACTCTCAGGCACCCAATAAAGTAACTGCTGAGGCGCTGGCGTCAGGAAAGATTATTTTGCCGGGAATGGGAAAACTGACGGAAATCCGAGGAGAGAAGACTTATGGAGATTCCCGGTTTGACTTTTACGTGGAGGATGAGGACGGACGGAAAGGGTTTATCGAAGTGAAAGGAGTGACCCTGGAAGAAGACGGGGTGGTCCGATTCCCGGATGCACCGACAGAGCGTGGTGTCAAGCACCTTCATGAACTGATGAAAGCCAGATCAGAAGGGTACATGGCCTATGCTCTCTTTATCGTCCAGATGGAAGGAATGCGTCTGTTTATGCCTAACGATGACACCCATCCTGCATTTGGTGATGCGCTGCGTGAAGCGTCAGCTGCAGGCGTTGATGTTCTGGCATATCAGTGTCATGTGACAGAGGATACTCTCGAGGTGACAGAACCGGTGGCAGTGCAGCTTTAGCTGAAAATAATTAAATTCATTGAAACTTTTTCTGCATCTGCGGCGTCTAAATAAATGCAGCAGCTGTACAGGAGGGACGCACAGAACATGAAACAAAAACGGGAAGCATTGGTGGAGAAGCTTCTCATCGAAAATTATGAAATCTATTACCGGCTGGCTTACAGCTACGTTCATAATGAGGCAGATGCTATGGATATTGTCCAGGAGGGAGCGTACAAGGCAATTCTGAAAAGCGAAAGTCTGGAACGGGAGGATTTTGCGGGAACGTGGCTTTACAGGATTATGCTGAATGAAATCTACAATATGCTGCGGAGGCAGCATAGAGAGCCACATCTTTCGCCCGATGAAGAACTGGATGATATACCGGATTCTATGCAGATGGCGAAGGAAGTTGCTGAAAGCCTGACTCTGAAGGAGGCACTGGATTGTCTGTCCCCGGAGGATAAAATGCTGGTGCAGCTCCGTTATTTCGAGGATTTGAAATTGGAACAGATTGCAGAAATTCTTGATGAGAATCTGAGTACGGTGAAGAGCCGTCTCTACCGCACCCTGAAAAAACTGAGACTTCATCTGGAAACAGAATGAGGAGGAAAGGGAAGCAGAATGAAACGTTTTGATGAATTACAATTGATGAAAAAAGAGTATCTGCAAACAGCGGTGCCGCAGGAAGGGGTGGGCCGTGTGCAGGATGCCATAATTCGGGCGAAGAAGGAAAAAATGGCAATGCAGCATGAGAAACGAATTCGCAAGCTCCGCTCCTGGGGAATGGGGACAGCTGCGGCCGCCGCAATTTTCGTACTTCTGCCTAATTTAAGTCCGGCAGCAGCCTACGCTATGAGCAGTGTGCCGGTGCTGAGAAATATCGTGGATGTGGTGACCTTCCGTCAATTTCATGCAGAATCGCCGAATCACCAGTATGTGGCGGATGTAAAAATTCCGCAGCTGACAGCATGGGATGTGGGGGGATTTTCCTCTGTCAGCAGAGAGTCTCTGAAAAAGATAAATCAGGAAATTGAAATGATATCCCAATCTTTGATAGACAGTTTCGAGGCCGACATGACGATGCAGGAGACGCAGAAGGGGTATGCGCATCTGATGATTGACTATCATGTCATCTGGTCGGCAGAAGATTATCTTACAGTGAAGCTGGTTACCTATGTGGGAACCGGCAGCGGTTATGAGAGGGACTATTATTACACTCTGGACCTGCACAGCGGAAAGCAGCTTGCATTGGCGGACCTTTTTGATGAGAGGACAGACTACATTACGCCAATCAGCCAGTCGATAAAGGAACAGATGCGGCAGCGCATGGCAGAAAATGAAGACCTTGTCTACTGGATTGACAGTGAAGCAGGGCAGGATGAGTGGGACTTTCAGTCGATAGACCCAGATCAGAGTTTTTATATTGATGGACAGGGCCGGCTGGTGATTACGTTTAATGAAGGTGATGCAGCTCCGATGTATATGGGCTGCGTGGAGTTTGTGATTCCAGATGCAGAATGTAAAGATGTGAAAGGATAATGAAAAAGTGAAAGTAGTGAATGTGAAGAGGAAAG
>JAFYKS010000057.1 GCA_017537495.1 Bacillota bacterium
CACGGAGACGGAATGGGAGCGCAGGAGCCTGTTTTGATAAACTGGGGGCGGTCAGCGGATCATGCAAGCTGGAAAAAAAGTCACTTTCAAAGGAACTTCAGGATACACTGAATCATGACGGGTTTGCAGTTATTCCACTGCCGGAAACACTGATCCGCAGAGAAAAACTCAGTGAAAAAGTCTGCCAGCAGTATGCGCTGGAGGAATTTGCGGAAAATATTATTCTGATTGATACGGGGCAGGCCAAACTGATGAGCCCATATTTCAATCTGGAAGATCTGCGGACTGTACCGGGGTTTGAAAGGGTTCGGTTCCTGGATCCTTATGGGGGAAGCGGAGGAAATTCCGTCCGTTATATGAGTGTGAGTCCGCGGGAAGGCAGTATGCGGGCGGAAGGTTTTCAGAATCTGTTTGTGGCGGGAGAAAAATCAGGCTTCTTCGTGGGCCATACGGAAGCCATCACCACGGGAAGTCTGTCCGGATATAACGCATGCCGGAGTGAGAAGGAAGACTTTCTGATTTTGCCAAGGAGTATGGCATGTGGGGAACTGCTTGCTTATGCGCAGGAAGTGCTGCAGGAAGAAGACGGGCTGTACCGGCGGCTTACCTTCGCCGGAGGGGAGTTCCTGGAGCGGATGAAGGAACGGAATCTGTACACTGCGGACCGAGATGAAATCCGGCAAAGAACTGCAGATGCAGGGCTTCTTGACATATACAGCTTGCCAAAAGACGAAGTTTTATGATAAAATAAAATGTCAAAGAATGATATTTTGCAAGGAGACACGAAAGATGAGAATAAACAAATATATCGCGCAGGCCGGTGTGGCCAGCCGCAGAAAGGCAGACGAACTGATTGCCAACGGCAACGTAAAGGTTAACGGTGCAGTGATGAAGGAACCGGGCTATGACGTGCAGGAAGGCGACAAGGTTATGGTAAACGGACGCCTGATTGAAAACAGCCAGAAGCTGGAATACGTGCTGATTAACAAGCCGTTGGGCATGGTAACCACAGTGGAAGACGATAAGGACCGTCTGACTGTAATGGAAGTGGTTAAGGACATCGATGCCCGCCTGTTCCCTGTAGGCCGTCTGGACTACAACACCAGCGGAGCACTGCTGATGACCAATGATGGTGAACTGGCATACCACCTGACCCATCCGAAGCATGAAGTTTATAAGACTTACCATGCACTGGTTAAGGGTGTTCTGTCTGACGAAAAGGTGGCACGTTTGAGAAAGGGCGTGGACATTGGTGGTTACGTGACTTCCAGGGCTTATGTAAAGATTCTGAGAGGTACCCGTACTTCCACTCTGGTGGAAATCTCTATCCACGAAGGTAAGAACCGTCAGGTACGTAAGATGTTTGCTGCAGTGGGCAACCCTGTGCAGACTCTGGAACGTGTGGCTATCGGCGACATCCGTCTGGGTCATCTGAAGCAGGGACATTACCGCAAGCTGACCAGAGAAGAAATCGAATATCTGAAGAACTGTTAATTATGAAATAAAAAGCAAAATGGACCTCGAAAGAGGTCCATTTTGTTTTCGTCGGTATTAAAGTTTCAAAAGATGAATCCGTTAAAACGAAATTACTTTCTCTTGCATTCCTTTGGAGTTACGCAAGTACCAGTAGCTCTAGCTACTACGATTGGTTCTTCCAGAACGTCAGCTGCGGATGCAGAGATGTCAGGTCTGGAAACGATAACCTTTCTAGCTTCGAAAGCCATCTTTCTGGAAGTGTTACCTACCTTAGTGATTTCACCGTAAGCTTCGATGTAGTCACCAGCATAAGTAGGTGCCAGGAATTCTACGTTGTCGTATGCGCAGAACAGACCTTCGTCGCCGTCGATCTGAATCAGCAGTTCAGTAGCAACGTCGCCGAACAGGTGAACCATGTGAGCACCGTCAACCAGGTTACCGCCGTAGTGAGCATCCTTTGCAGACATTCTCAGTCTTAATGTAGAAGTGTACTTCTTTTCTTCCATTTTTAATATCTCCTTTTCTCTAGAAAAAAATTTAACTTAGTAGTTATATGGCGCCATACAACTATTTTGTTTTTACAGAAAATATATATTGCAATTTGCGTGCCAATGGATTATTATTGAAAATAACAAGAAAGTGAACCGATTTAGCATCACTTGTTTTCAGGTGAACCGAAAAGGAGCATTCGAAAATGAATAAAACTTTGAACATCAGCCGGGTACTGGAACCCCAGCAGGTGCTTCCTACTTCCGCATGGCGTCTGGATAACAACCGGAACATCTATCCTAATGAACTCCGCATGTCCATAAAGAAGATCCATCTGGAAGGTACCAGCTTCAAACAGATCCGGACTGAGGCCAACGATAACGAAGAACAGATCAAGCAGAAAATCATCGATATTGTCATCCGGCGAGGCAAGCTCCACAATCCGGTAACGGATACAGGCGGGCTTGCTTTTGGTGTCATCGAACAGATTGGTGCCGAGTTCGACAATCCGCATGGTTTCAAGGTGGGAGACGAAATACTCTGTAACGCATCTCTGGCTTCTGTGCCTATGCATATCGAAAGAATTCACAGAATCGATCCTGTATTTCATCAGATTGAGGCCGATGGCTACATGATTATAAACAGTCAGATTTCCCTGGTACGCAAGGAAGAGGGCGTTCCTGAAAATCTGCTCATGTTTGCTTTCGATGAATCGGGGACTCTGTACCGCCTCCATCAGATGGTAGAGGATCCTTCACGGAGAAAGTTCCTGATTGTAGGAAACAGCCTGATTACCAATATTCTTTACGGATATGTAATCCGCCGGTCTGCAGGGCCTGATGCTGAGATTGTCTGTATTTTCGACAAGCGGACCGACTTGCATATTACAGGCGGTGAAATCGACCAGCTGATGAACCTGGTATTCAGCGAAATTCATTATATGGATATCCTGAAACCGCTGGAATGTATGAAACGTCTGGAACGTGACTCGTATTTTGACATGACCATCAACTGCGCTGAAATTCCAGGGGCTGAGACCATTAACATCCTGGCAGCCAAGTGGGGCGGAACCGTTCTTTTCACCAACCTGATCAACAATCTGAACATCGCACTGTACATCACCGAATCCCTGACCAAACCGCTCAAAATCCGTGAAGCCGAAGGGTATCTGGACGGCTATGATGTGTACGATGTAGAGATTGTGCGGGAACTGGCGCCTTACTTCGAGAATGCACGTTTTGAGCTGGTGGAAAAGCTGGATAACGTGGGTCCTGACATGGATTACATGGCCTTCGGCAGAGGGGAAGAAGTGGCCATGCAGGAAGACTACGTATACCGCAGCCGTGCCATGAAGCAGGTACTGGAAGAAATGATGCGTGTGTCCAAGTATGACTGTAACGTTATTATTTTCGGGGACACCGGGGTAGGTAAAGAAAAAGCTGCCAACATCATTCAGAAAAACAGTGACCGTAAGATGCAGCCGTTCATTAAAATCAACTGCGCGTCCATCGCGCCAAACCTGATAGAATCTGAATTCTTCGGCTATGAAAAGGGTGCATTCACCGGTGCATCAGCCACTGGTAAGAAGGGCTATTTTGAAACGGCTAATAACGGGGTTATCTTCCTGGATGAAATCGGTGAACTGCCGCTGGAAATGCAGGCAAAACTGCTTCGTGTAATCCAGGACGGTGAGTTTTACAGGGTTGGCGGCACCACGCCGATCAAAACCAATGTCCGCATTCTCTCTGCTACCAACCGGGATCTGGAAGACTGGATTGAAAAAGGCCTGTTCCGAAGAGACCTGTATTACCGTCTGAATGTAGTTCCTATCCGGATTCCGTGCCTGACAGACCGTCCGGAAGATATTCCGGCTCTGGTAGGGCATTTCCTGAAAAAGTACGGAAAGAAGTTCGGACGGCGCCGCGGAATTGACGATGCAGCCATGGAATATCTGCAGCAGCAGCCATGGCCAGGAAACATCCGAGAACTTGAAAATACAGTGCAGCGCCTGATTATCTCCGCGAAAGGAGATACAATCAGCCTGATGGATGTGATGCGTGACAGCCACGGAGAGATTTTCCACGGTACCAACACACAGCTGCTTGAGCTTACAGGCGATGAAAACGAATATATGCCGCAGCAGGAGCTGGATCTTCAGCTTGCCGTGGATGAATATGAAAAGGGCCTGATACGCTATGCCTGTGAGAAATACGGTTCTACAAGAAAGGCTGCCAAGGCTCTGGGCATCAGCCAGACGCAGATTGTACGGAAGAAGAAAAAGTACGATATTCCGTAACGAATCAGATGCGAACCGAAAAGTGTTCACCTTTTTTGGCGGTGAAACGAAAACGGTTCGAAAATTTCCTTAATTTTCCGTGGAAGAAAAAAACAAAGGTCTGCATGGCTTGGAAACAGTGAATATAAAAAAACTATGGCTAATTTTTATCGGTTGGCATGTTTATTGCTTAATATAATAGAGCGGAGGAGCGAGCGGTTAGGTGTAAACCAATATGCCTCCTCAAATTATTGCAATTTATTTTACTACAAAGGAGAAAATCATTATGGAATTCAAAAAAGGTGATATTTACGGAACCCACAGAGTTCTCGAACCGAAGGGTGTGCTGCCTCAGCCAGCTGAAAAGATCGAGAACACTATGGAAATTTACGACAACGAAGTGCTGATCGACATTCAGACTCTGAACATTGACTCCGCATCCTTCACTGAAATCGAAAAGAGAGCAGGCGGCGATGTTGAAGAAATCAAGAAGATTATCATGAACATCGTAGAAACTACTGGTAAGCACAAGAACCCATGGACTGGTTCCGGCGGTATGCTGATCGGTAAGGTTGCAGCTATCGGTCCTAACTTCAAGGGTGACCTGAAGGTTGGCGACAAGATCGCAACTCTGGTATCTCTGTCCCTGACTCCACTGAAGCTGGAAGAAATCACTGAAGTAAGACCTGAAATCGACCAGGTTGACGTTAAGGGTCAGGCTATCCTGTTCCAGTCCGGTCTGTACGGCATCCTGCCTAGAGACATCTCCAGAAACCTGGCACTGTCCGTTCTGGACGTAGCTGGTGCTCCAGCTCAGACTGCTAAGATCTGCCGTCCTGGCAACACTGTAGTAGTTATCGGTGGTGGCGGTAAGTCCGGTATCCTGTGCTGCGCAGTTGCTAAGAAGATGGTTGGTATCAACGGTAAGGTTATCTGCGTAGATGGTTTCAAGACTTCCATCAACAGAGCAATGTCCGTAAACTGTGCTGACGAATACCTGGTAGCTGACGCAACTAACGCTGTTGGCATGTACAAGGAAATCGCTGAACTGACTGACGGCGAACTGGCTGACGTAGTAATCAACGTAGTAAACATTCCTAACACTGAAATGTCCTCCATCCTGTGTACTAAGGATGACGGTCTGGTATACTTCTTCTCCATGGCTACTTCCTTCACTAAGGCAGCTCTGGGTGCAGAAGGCGTTGGTAAGGACGTTAACATGCTGATCGGTAACGGTTACACTAAGGGCCACGCAAACTACGCTCTGCAGGTTCTGAGAGAAGACGAAGACATCAAGAGACTGTTCGCACAGCTGTACGCTTAATCGTCACTCTCGCGGCTCAGCCGCAAATTAATGCTTGGAATTATTTCGAAGCATATACTTAAAAAGAAAAAATAACTTTATTCAGGAGGAATAAAAAAATGAAAAAAGGATGTCCTTACGGTACTCACCGTGTAGTTTCCCCAAAGGGAGTTTTACCACAGCCAGCAGATGTTGTTGATAACAACATGGACGAAATCTATGATAACGAAGTTCTGATCGACGTTAAGACTCTGAACATCGACTCCGCTTCTTTCACAGAAATCGAAAAGAGAGCTGGTGGTGACATCGAAAAGATCAAGGAAACTATGCTGGGTATCGTAGCTAAGGCTGGTAAGCACAAGAATCCTTGGACAGGTTCCGGCGGTATGCTGATCGGTACTGTTGAAGCAATCGGACCTGCATACGTTGGTGACCTGAAGGTTGGCGACAAGATCGCAACTCTGGTTTCCCTGTCCCTGACTCCACTGAGAATCGACGAAATTCTGGAAGTAAGACCAGAAATCGACCAGGTAGATATCAAGGGTAAGGCAATCCTGTTCCAGTCCGGTATCTACGCTAAGTTACCAGAAGACATGCCAGAAGGTCTGGCTCTGTCCGCATTAGACGTTGCTGGTGCTCCTGCTCAGACTGCAAAGCTGGTTAAGCCAGGTCAGACTGTAGTAATCATCGGTGGCGGCGGTAAGTCCGGTCTGCTGTGCCTGTACGAAGCAAAGAAGAGAGCTGGCGTAACTGGTAAGGTAATCTGCATCGCAGGTTCCCCTAAGTCCGAAGCTAGAGCTAAGGCTTTAGATCTGGCTGACGTTTACATGGTAGCAGACGCTACTAACGCTGTAGAAGTTTACAACCTGATCATGGATGTAACTGACGGCAAGCTGGCTGATATCGTTATCAACTGCGTAAACATCGAAAACACTGAAATGGCTTCCATCCTGGCATGTAAGGATGAAGGTCTGGTATACTTCTTCTCCATGGCTACTTCCTTCACTAAGGCAGCTCTGGGTGCAGAAGGTGTTGGTAAGGACGTTGACATGATCGTTGGTAACGGTTACACCAAGGGCCATGCAGAAATCACTCTGCAGTGCCTGAGAGAACACGAAGGTCTGAGAAACCTGTTCGCTGAAATGTACGCTTAATTCGTACTTTTGACGATCGAATATCTCATTCTTATAAACCTAATTTAAAAAACTGCCCGGCCCTCTAACCGGGGCCGGGACTCTAAAAGTTTATTTAAAGGAGAAAAAAACACTATGGCAATTAGAAATTGGAAAGACATCCCTCTGTTTAAGGACGTTACTGAAGAACAGTGGAACGACTGGCATTGGCAGGTTGAAAACAGATTATCCACTCTGGAAGATATCTGTGCAGTAGTAAACCTGAACGAACAGGAAAAGGAAGAAATCGCTAAGGTTATCGGCGGCTTCAGAGTAGGTATCACTCCTTACTACGCTTCCCTGATGGACCCAGACGATCCTATGTGCCCAGTAAGAATGCAGGCTGTTCCAACTCTGGCAGAAATGCACAGATCCGATGCAGACGATGCTGACCCACTGCACGAAGACGCAGACTCCCCAGCTCCTGGTCTGACTCACAGATACCCAGACAGAGTACTGTTCCTGATCACTGACCAGTGCTCCATGTACTGCAGACACTGCACAAGAAGAAGACTGGCTGGTGAAACAGACGGTGCTAGATCCAGAGAAGACATCGATGCATGTATCGCATACATCGCTAGAACTCCTCAGGTTAGAGACGTTCTGCTGTCCGGTGGTGACGCTCTGTGCGTAGAAGACGAAACTCTGGAATACATCATCTCCGAACTGAGAAAGATTCCTCACGTAGAAATCGTAAGAATCGGTTCCAGAACTCCAGTTGTAATGCCTCAGAGAATTACTGACGACCTGGTTAACATGCTGAAGAAGTATCACCCAATCTGGCTGAACACTCACTTCAACAACGTTAAGGAACTGACTCCAGAAGCAGCAGAAGCTTGCCGTAAGCTGGCTGACGCAGGTATCCCTCTGGGTAACCAGACTGTACTGCTGAGAGGCGTTAACGACTGTAAGCACAAGATGAGAGAACTGATGCACGAACTGGTTAAGAACAGAGTAAGACCTTACTACATCTACCAGTGCGACCTGTCCATCGGTATCGAACACTTCAGAACTACTGTTTCCAAGGGTATCGAAATCATCGAAGGTCTGAGAGGCCATACTTCCGGTTACGCAGTACCTACCTTCGTAGTAGACGCTCCTGGTGGCGGCGGTAAGACTCCAGTAATGCCTCAGTACATCGTTTCCCAGACTCCTCACAAGGTAATCCTGAGAAACTACGAAGGCGTTATCACTACTTACACCGAACCTCAGTTACCAGACGTAGAATGCAACTGCGACTACTGCACTGGTAAGAAGACTTACAAGTATCAGGGTGTTTCCGCTCTGGGTGAAGGTCCTGAAATCAGATCCATGGAACCTGCTAACCTGGCAAGACACGAAAGAAACGCTCACTAATTTTTGGACGTTCCGTTCGGAAAAAAATAATGATTACCTGATTGGGGGAGGCCTCTGGTCTCCCCTACAGGTATGATAAAAGGAAATTTTCAAAATGGGTTTATTATACGATTTATCAACTAAATATAAAACCTTGTCTATTGTAGGCATGGCGAAAAATGCCGGCAAGACCACAGCCATGAACTTCCTCATCGAAGAGGCCATGGATGAAGGAATCCGACTGGGAATCACCTCCATCGGCCGTGACGGAGAAAGCCAGGACCTGGTTACCGGTACAGAAAAACCCAAGATTTATTTAGATCAGGATACCATCGTTACAGTGCC
>JAFYKS010000058.1 GCA_017537495.1 Bacillota bacterium
CCCTGTGAACTTTCGCGGCAGTTTTGACCGGTATTGTATTCTCCGCAGTAGAGCATGCCGGTTTTATCGTAGACAGCTACGGTGAAGGCACTGCCCCAGTGAGATGTGGAAATTGCCGTTCCTGTGAGAGCAGCACGCTCGCCATCGTATGCAAAGGTTGCTTCAGAGTAGAAGTTAAAGTAATCACGTTCTTCGCCCTTCGGGGAAGGAATCAGAAAGTCATACTTGAACTGTCCGGATTCGTCACGTGAGAAGATGCGATATCCGCTGACATCACTGCTGTCTGACCCGTAGAAAGCGAAATAGTCATCCGTAACATGGAGCATATGGCTATAGAAAGTATTCACATTGAGATTCAGCTTCTGGATGGTTTCCATGGTTTCCAGCTTAATCTCGGTGAAATAGTATCCGTCTGTTTCTTCTGTAAAGAGGAAGAGGTGGGACTGGTCGCTGCTCAGCTTCATGGATTCGATCTGTGTCTTTTGATCCAGCGGATAGACTGTGGACATCTGGTCCAGGAGTGCGCCATCTTTGGAATACGGCAGGGCATAGATGCCGTAGCCTCCCGGAATCTGGCTGGTGTCCACATACTGGCCATCCCAGGAACGGGTGCCAAATGTGAAATAACAGGTGTCTTCGGTTACTACGCTTTCTGTTTCAATGCTATAAAGAGTATCTGTTCCGTAGCCGGTGCGGGTGGAAGTAACATCTCCCTGGGAATTTACACGGACCTGAATTTCCATTGTGTCATTGGGCAGTACAGGAATTTTGAAATAGTCCTGGAAGACTTTCATGGTATCGATAATATGCTTATATTCCTCGTCTAAATTTGTCTGTCTCAGCACAGCGGAATAAGTGTCGTTCCATTTGACTTCCTCAAGACCGGGCAGATTCAGTGTTCCGCTGATGGGATAGTACTGGTAGTAATCCGCGATATGAATCTGACGGATATTTTCTGCGTCGGGTTTTGCGGTCTCTGCCAGTTCATCGAAGGCTTTCTTCAGGCCGCTTGGTTTCCCGTCCACTTCGTATCTGTTAAAATCGTGGGATTCCAGCGTAATTGCCGGTTCCATATTCGGTTCTTCACGGTCTTCTTTGGCAGTAAAACGGTAGTCGGTCACTGCAGTGTCTGCCGGTGTACCGATGGTCCAGGCGGTATCCCAGAAGAGGTGATAGTCATAGTGGTTTCTGTAGTTCAGGAGCAGTCCTTCTGCTGCTTTCGGATCGCCGAAGAGAACGGTTTCACTGAACTGAATATTATCCCGCTGGGGAAGCAGTGATGCGAAGGCAAAGGTGAAGCTTCCCAGGATAAAGACTGCAATCAGGCTGATGATCAGAATATTCTTTTTCATTTCATCACCTCCAGTTCTTCATCAGTGGCAGCAAAGTCTTCCGGTTTATCGTATCCGGTATTGATGGTGCTGTCCTGGTCCATATACGGTCCATCTTTCGAAAGTGTCCGCCAGACCATGAGTATCCAGGCGGCACACATGACTGGTAAAGCCAAATCATAATAACTGCTCTCCATTTCACTATGGAAACCCAGAAAGATGGTTGCTGCGATAAGAAGGGGCTCCAGAGGCATTTTTCTGCTGCTCTGCTGTCTGCATGCAGATTGGGCAGAAAATACAGCCGTGGCAGCAAACAGTGCAAGATTTCTCAACCAGCGGATTACCGACTCCACAGGAAACAGATTGTGCAGGAAGTCGCTACGGTAAAATGTCAGGAACACCGACTGCTCACAGAAATCCAGGCTGTGGTCCGCGGAAGCGAGCTGGCGGAACAGATAGATTTTGCAGAGCAGAAGGATAGTCATGAGCTGCACAGCCCACAGAAGGAGCAGGGCTGTCAGATTCACCAGTGTCTGGATGCAGAACACCGTACGGCCCGGCAG
>JAFYKS010000059.1 GCA_017537495.1 Bacillota bacterium
CGGCCGAAGTTTTCATAGTCAACGCCGTTAGCGTTCATGGGGGTGACGATAGCAGTGGCAACGCCGCGGAAGATGGGGGTAGTTCTCATAATGTTTGTTCTCCTTTAAAAATAAGATAGGAAACCGCCTACTGCAATGCCGGATATAAAAACAGCCAATGCATTTTGCATCGGCTGTAAAAAAATCGGGATTCAGCCTTGGCGGGACGATCCGTAAAGGCTCCACAATCAATTCATAGCTCACCGCAAATGCGACAGTCAAACGGATGTTATCCGTTTGCCCAGGTCAGGTCAGCAACACCTGCCTTCGGCAGCGGCCCCTTTATCTTTGGCAACGACTTTGCTGCGTCTTCCACCAAAGGTACTCTTGGCAACTGCGCCTCTATCCTTTAATTGCAATATTTGATTTGAGGCGGAACCTTCGGTATCATTATTTCCGAGCCGGATTACTTCGTCGGCCACATTCACCGTTTCGAAGATTTCATGGCAAAATCTCCGGACTCCAAAGGTCCCGGCTCCGGCGGCAGCAAACCGAAGGTGCAGGGCGGATATCTGCGCAGCCTGCTGAACTACAGCGACCGCTTCTAATTACAGCAAACACAGGAGGAAAACCCTATGGATATTAAGAAACTCATGACCCTTCACCCTGAAATCGGCAGAATGGCTGATTATGAAGAAGTATGGTGGACCAATCCGGACTGCGGCACACCGCGGAAACTGGATTTCGGCATGAACGATATTATGGACGCGGAAGCAAGACTTGCACGTTTTGCACCGTACATTCAGGCAGCCTTCCCGGAAACAGAAGTTACTGGCGGCATCATTGAATCTCCTCTGAAGGAAATTCCGGAAATGAAAAAGGTTCTGGCCGATATGTGCGGAGCCTTCAGCGGCCGTCTCTTCCTGAAGTGCGACAGCCATCTGGCGGTTTCCGGCTCCATCAAGGCCCGCGGCGGCATTTATGAAGTGCTGAAGTTTGCCGAAAAAGTGGCAATGGAAGCCGGAATGCTGCAGCTTACAGACGATTACAGCAAGCTGACCGGTCCGGAATACCGTGAACTTTTCAGCCGTTATTCCGTAGCAGTAGGCTCCACAGGCAACCTGGGCCTTTCCATCGGTATTATCAGTGCAAAACTGGGCTTTAAGGTAACCGTACATATGTCTGCAGATGCCCGCCAGTGGAAGAAGGATCTGCTCCGTTCCAAGGGTGTTACCGTAGTTGAATATCCGGATGACTATCAGAAGGCAGTAGCGGAAGGCAGAAAGGAAGCCGAAGGCGACCCATACTGTCACTTTGTGGATGACGAAGCTTCTGTGGACCTCTTCATGGGATACTCTGTGGCAGCACGCAGAATCGGCGCGCAGTTTGAAGCAGCCGGTATTACTGCGGATGAAGATCACCCGCTCTTTGTATATATTCCATGCGGCGTAGGCGGTGCACCGGGCGGTGTGGCCTTCGGTCTGAAAGAGGTATATGGAGATTATGTATATATCCTGTTTGCGGAACCGACTCATGCACCTTGTATGACCCTGAGCATGATTACCGGCCTGAAGAATGAGATTGCAGTTTCCGATATCGGTCTGGACGGAAAAACCGATGCAGACGGACTTGCAGTAGGCCGTTCCTCTGTACTGGTAAGCGACGTAATGAAGACTCTTCTTTCCGGCTGCTATACCATCCAGGATGAAAAACTGTATCCGTTCCTGGCTGCTTTGGCAGACAGTGAAAACATCTTCATCGAACCATCCTCCTGCGCAAGCTTCACAGGACCATCCCTGGTGGAAGCAGATGCGGCATGGAGAGAAAGCCGCGGCCTCACCGCTGAAAAAATGGCAAATGCCACCCATATCCTGTGGGCAACCGGCGGCAGCATGGTACCGGAAGAAGAGATGAAACATTATTACGAAAAAGGAAAATAAGGGAGAAGCACCCTATGCATAAAATTCCAACAGAACTGATTCCCCGGGCCGCCAGCTTCTTTAAAGTAGTCGGCGACGAAACCCGGATGAAGATACTTTGCGAGCTGGCAGTCCGTGAACTCTGCGTAAACGATATCGCAGAGGCCGTAGAAATGACCAAGTCTGCAGTTTCTCACCAGCTCCGCATGCTGAAGGACGAAGGCCTGGTAAAGGCTCGCCGGGATGGGAAAAACATTTTCTACTCTCTGGATGACCAACATGTGGTTGATCTTCTGGATATCGCCTTTACCCATATCAAACACAAAACTGACGAAACAGGAGATTGCTGCCAATGCTTGTAATTATTGAAAAAATCATATCCATATTTCTGATTACTGCGGTTGGTTTCGTGGCCAACCGTAAAGGGATCCTTCCTGATCAGTCCAATAAATACCTGGTGGACATGCTGATGATGATTACCACACCATGTATGGTTCTGGCCTCCATCACATCCACAGAGCTGACCGACGATACCATTGTCCTGACTCTGCAGATGATTTTCTGCGCGGTTCTGTGGTTCGCAGCCAGTACCCTGCTGTCCTGGCTCTTCTGCATCAAAATCCTGAAGATGAAGGATCATGCAGATGTGGGAGTTTACATGGCCGGCATCACTACTATAAATAATGGTTTTATGGGATTCCCGATTACCAAGGCACTCTTTGGGGATGATGTGCTCTTCTTCATGGTACTCTTCCAGATGATTCTGACCATCTATCTCTACTCCGGATGTATCATCCAGGTGAATTACGGCAGCAAAGGCCGCATCGACCTTCGCTCTGTCTTGAAGCATCTGGCCAACCCTTGTACCATCTCTGCATTCCTTTGTATCGCCATGCTGCTTCTGGGGATCCACCTGCCGGACGTTCTTTATGAAACAGTCAACACCATCGGCAGTGCTACCGTTCCTATTTCCATGCTGGTTGTAGGGATTCAGCTGGGTTCCAGCCGTGTTTCCACTGTAATCCGTGACCGCAGCCTGGTAATCACTTCCGTAGTAAAAATGATTCTCTGGCCGGTACTCACCTTCCTGGCTGTCAACTGGCTGCCTCTGACTGTAAATATGAAGATCGCTCTTGTTTTCGGAGCTGCCTTCCCAACAGCGGTTGCAGTGGTTGCCATCAGCAGCATGGAAAACCGCAATGCAGTAAAGGCTGCAGAAATCATCGCATTCACCACACTCCTTTCCATCATCACTCTTCCGGCCAGCGCTCTGCTGCTGATGAGTTATTATGGACTGGTTTAAAAAAAGAGTATAAAACACGAAAAAGAGCGGTTCACATGAACCGCTCTTTTAGTATATTCTGTCTATTTTTCTTTTACACTCATTGCACGGAAGGAATTGATGATGGCCAGTACAGATACGCCCACATCGGCGAAAACTGCCATCCACATGTTGGCATAGCCCACGGCACTGAGGGCCAGAACCAGCAGCTTGATTCCCAGAGCAAATACGATATTCTGCCGTACAATCCTCATGGTCTTCCGGGAGATTTCCATGATCAATGGAATCTTGGACGGTTCGTCATTCATGATGACAATGTCCGCAGCCTCGATGGCTGCATCAGAACCCAGACCTCCCATGGCAATTCCCACATCAGCTCTCGCCAGCACCGGTGCGTCGTTAATACCATCCCCCACGAAGACCAGCCGGCCTCTGTGTTTTGCATTGGATTCCCTGCTGCCTTCCAGTCCAGCAAGCAGTTCTTCCACCTTTTCTACCTTGTCACCCGGCAAAAGCTGGCTGTCAACCCGGTCGATTCCCAGCTTCTGTGCCGCAGCATGAGCGGCTTCTCTGCTGTCACCGGTCAGCATGACGGTCTGCACTCCCTGTGCTTTCAGGCCCGCCACCGCTTCTCCTGCATCCGGCTTCAGCTGATCTGCAATCAGAATATATCCTGCATAACTTCCATCCACGGCCACATGGACCACCGTACCTGCAGGTTCTGCCTCTCCATGGAATGACTCGATACCTACTTCCGCCATCAGTTTAAGGTTTCCTGCTGCAATACGGCAGGCTCTGCCATCCACTTCCGCCATGGCAGTCACTCCAAATCCGGCCTTTTCATTTACATCGTCAATAGACGATACTGCACTCAGTAAGCCTCTTTCC
>JAFYKS010000060.1 GCA_017537495.1 Bacillota bacterium
CCACCAGGTAGCTGCCTTTTCGGTTATTCTTCTTCCTCTTTTCTTTCGTAGGTTTCTTCAAACAGATGCTCCTTATTATTTACAATAAAATTATACCGCAAACCAACGTAGTAATCCTGTATTCTGAAATAGTCGCAGTACAGATATTTCATATTAATCTGTATCAGGTCCATGGCCCGCAGTAATCTGATTCTTTCCGGCACTGTATTCATCAGAATTCGAAGATAATCTTCATAATCTGCACCTTCCATAGATTCAGGCCGTATGTATTTCTTCGTTTCACTGTCCGTATTTTCTTCTGATCCAGCCTGACCCACCGCATTTTCCAGCGAAAGGGCCCAGTTACTGTCAGCTTTCAGCAAGGCAACCGGTTTCTTATCATACAATATAGCAACATCATTTTCTGCTTCTGCAAAGGCCCAGAGTTCCAGAAGAACACCCTGAGTCAGAACCGCTTCCGGCCCAGGTGTCATTACCGCTGCCAGAGCCATGGCTGCCTCTCTCTTCTCAGGGCAGCTGTACAGATATGTCAGATTCAGCATATTCCGCAGCAGAATCAGCTTCTGCCTGATTTTCTTCCTCGCAATTTCATCGTCGGCTTTTCCGCAGAGAATATATTCGATTTCGTTCTTGAAAAAAGTATCCGATAAGGTTTCTCCGCCGCAGTAATGGCGAAAATAGGTAAAAATATACTGATTCACAGCTGCAGATCCCATCAAATTCTGCAGTCCAGAACCCGTTTTAATTTTTTCTGCGGCAGAAGAAATATCGGTTTCTTCTCTGCTTCCCTTCGATGGAAGATTATCCTGAATCCACCTGCTTGTTACAGCACGCTGACCATAGGGTATTTCCGTTTCCTGTACGGGTGGCTTCAGTACATTAGGCCGATTACCTGCCAATACAGCCTCTTTCATTTGTCTTTTCAGATTATCAGGTTCTGCCAGACTGTATTCTGCCAGACTGCATCTGCTTCCCTCATATCGGATATAGGATTTATCACGAAAAGAGTATAAAGCATATTGATTCAGCTTTTCTTCAACCATGGACTGTTCTCCAAAATAGGCATACAGTCCGTACCGGTCTTTCAGATTTACATCATATTCAGCCAGAATACTGGTCCCCCAGAGTCTTCCGAAATGATCTGCAGATGCGGAAACAGCTTCCCGGGCAGATGCCGCAATCACTGCCCACACCAGAATCATCAGGGAACTGAAAAGCATCAAAACAAATACAGTAAAAGAGCCTTTGCGGTTTTTCACTTTCCATGTACCTCCCCAGCTGCATGAGAAAGACCATCCTTCATCCGCAGAATCATAACTTCCTGTGTCTGATACAGTTCATCGCGCTGAACCGCATGCTCTTCAATCTGCTCCGTAAGATTAATATAAAAGGTCATCATCAGACAGACCAGTGCCGAAAAAATAAGGATCGTTACGGGAAGCACCATGGTGGCCTCTACAATCTGACTTCCCTTCCGGTTAAAAGCTGGCATTGGACAGTGACTGGAAGGTATTGTCCACAAAGCTTCCAATCTGGCTTTTGAATACAAGTCCCAATGCTACTGCAATAGCCACAAGAATGGCAACCTGGACCATTTCCATCCCGCGTTTATTGCCCAGCCCCAGTTTTCTCAAAATATTCATTTCTTTCACCTCACATTTCTTAAAGCTGCAGCATAGCCGGTGCTGCAGTAACAAGAAGCAGTGCCATCATCAGAATTCCAAGAGGAAAACTCATCTTGCTTTCTCCTACACGCATCCGCTCCAGGCAGGCTCGTTTCCGCTCCTGCCACAGCACTTCACTTTCTTCTGCAAGCAGATCCCACAAATCTGTACCGCGGTTCTGATTTTCCAGCATAATGCTGCTGATTCTGGCCACTTCCTTAACACCGCAGCTTCTTCCAAAAGAGCTGAACAGACGGATTGGATTTTCACCGTTTTTTTTCTGATTTCAGCTTAAGCCTGCAGACTTCATCCATAAAATAATTTTTCTGTTTTTGCGGGAGTGTACTGTATCCTTCGGCCGCACGGAAAAAGGCATCCTGCAGTGTCATTCCGCTGTTCATCAGAAGAAGAATTCGGCTCAGAAAACCGGGAAGACAGTCAAGGCAGTCCTGACGTCTTTTCTCTATGGCTTCATTTTTACCTGATAATTTAAAATTCAAACCGATTCACCCTTTCCATCATCAGGCATGCCAGCCCAATCAAAATCAGAGCTGCCGTGCTTATCATCTTTCCCTGAAAAGAAGCACTAAGAGGCAGAAGATATTCCGGAGACAGAATCTTCAGAAACATAAGGACTGCAAAAGGAGAACCCATGACAATCCTGCTCTCAAACTTTTTCTGAGCCATAAGGGTCTTCAGCTCCCGCTCAAGTGCAATACGGTCACCGATTACCATGGCCGCTCTGTTTACAGCCTGTACCAGATTGGCTCCGGATCCTTTGCAGCTTTCATATACCCCCGCAAAATCTGAAACATCCGCAAGCCCGCTCCGCTGTGCAAAATCCTTCAGAACGTCCACATCCGAAGTATTGCTTTCTTTCATGCATCGTACCATGTTTCCAAGCTCCTTGATTATCATATCTTCTTCTGAATATGTCCCATTCCAGAATGTAATGGACTCTTCCAAAGCCTGTCCCATGCTCCGGCCAACAGATACAGAAGATGCTATGGAATACAGCACATCTCTGAACTGGAGAAGCAGAATCTGCCTCCGCTGTTCTATCTGCCGTTTTTTATAGTAAGGAACCATAAAGAACCCGGTCAGTGATAAAACGGAAGCAATCCTCAGACTGTCATAAAACAGCCATCCTACCGCCAGTCCACCTAAAAGTGAGCAGAACGTAAGAATCAGAATATCTTTAAAGGATAAATCCCATTTCCCGTAATCGACAAACATGGTTTCCTCCCTTCAATTCTGCTTTTCTCTGCTTCATCAGTCTGTTTTCTGTCTTTCGGAATATGCCGCTTTCATCACGGATCATCAGAGGATTGAGTACATACCGGCCCTTTTCATACCCTGCAATCTCGCAGATTTCCACGACCCGCCGCATACCATCATCCATTCGTTCCAGGTGAACCATGATATCAAGGGCACTTGAAATCTGTGAACGCACTGCCTCCATATCCAGGGACATGGCCATCAAATAC
>JAFYKS010000007.1 GCA_017537495.1 Bacillota bacterium
CATCATTTCCGCTTTTAAACGTGCAATCGCCTCATTCAGCAGCTGAATTTTCGTCTTAATACCCGCTGAATCCCCCATGGATGTGGATGTATCCAGCAGAAGCAGGAAAGCCAGATGTGGCTCATTAGGGTTGCGGATACCGTCATAAACCTGTTCGTTACGTTCCGGGAATGCTCCCTTTTTAATCTGATTTAAAAAACTCATAATGTCCTCCTTTATATACTCATTGTATTTTCATCTACCAGTCTTCCGGTGGGATCTTATCTTTCCAAAAGGCTTCTCTCCAGGATGCCAGGTCATCTGAAGGACACTCATTGTCATCCAGGGCATCAAATTCGATGGTATCCTCGGGATCTGTAATAATCGGATTACGGAAAATCTCCCGTTCCAGATCTGCCCAGTCCGGATCGAATTGAGGCATGCTCACATGTTCTGTGGCAACATCTATGATTTTGTCTGCATTCAGGTATGGAACCATGATGCATGCATCCATATATACTGCAAAGGCTTTATCATTAAAACGGGTCTCGCCTTCGTATGTAAAGGCATATACGTACACAACTCGTCTGCCGTCCATCTGGAAACAACCGTAGCTGCTTGATTCCTGTGAGTTGATTTCCTGCAGACACATTTTCAGACGGTCCACATTTTCACTGCGGCAGTAAACCGGCAGCATGGTGTTGATTGCGATGACCTTTTTATCTTCGTGTACTTTGATACTGACTTCCTCGGTCATATCCCCCAGGTGAAAATGGAGGCTGACCAGATTACGTTCTTCGTTGGACATGGTGATCCATCCCTGATTTCTGCAGTAGTTCATAATGTTCTTATACATCTCTTTTGCGCTCATATAAAAATCCAACATTCTATCCCTCCTTATACTGTCAACAGACGAATGGTTTCCAGGTATGCTTCCGCACTTTTCATTACAGAGCGGAAATAGCGGTGAAAGACTTCTTCTGTGAAGCTTCCTTCTGCGAAAGAATAGCGGTATATACAGCTGATTTCACCTGTGCAGTCATCCAGGCAGAAGAATCCAAACCCCACATCAGGATCTTCGTTAAAACTGTGCAGCGTGTGCGCCAGATGTCTGGAACCGCCCTGCGCCGCCAGAATCGGAAGGATGACCTTCAGCGTCACCATACTGTACTCACCGCAGGTACTGATTTTGGTCCAGCATTTTTTGCCGGGATAACGCATCATCAGGCAGTTTCCGCCCTCGCGTTCGTACACTTCCGCACCTCTGGCTTTATAGAACACCTTCAGCTGGCGGATAATGAACTGTGCCTCCTTTTCTCTTTCGCAAAGTTCGGGTTCATCCAGGAACTCTTCGAATTCCCGTGCAGTATCATTATCGTTTTCCAGCAGCTCGTCCAGCAGTTCCAGAAAGGTTCCGTCAGGCCGCGGATTGCAAAGTTCAATGTTTCTTGTTTTTCTCAGTTCTTCTAAAATATCTTCCGTCAACATGTCTCCTCCTTTTTATCTTCGCTTCCCTTTTGTAATTTCATTAAATCACGCCCCCATCCCCCACTCAATTTACGTTCCGTCCTCTTTCATCCTTTTTCGTCCCTTTTCAATAATTTTTGTCGCTTCTTGACATACCGGCACTCCGCACGTATGATTTAAGTAATAAAAAAGCCGGGATGCCCGGCAGGAGGTTTTCATATGATAACGCAGAAGAAAAGAGTAAAAGAAGTCCGGCTTCATGCGGACGGAAAAGACGCATACATCTCCATCGATGGCTCCCAGGCATACCTGATGGCAGACGGCATCAGCTATCCCTTTGGAAGCAACTCCGGTATCCTGATTCTGCTGATAGAAAACCGCAACCGTGAAGTTTCCCGAGCGGAACTGCTGAAACTGAAGGAACAGGAAAGAAAATCCGAAGAAGAATACGCAGACAATATCATAACCAACGGCATCTCCAACATCCGTAAGCTGCTGAAGAAAGAAGCTGGTATGAAGGATGCTGATATAAAAAAATTAATTGTAACCAGCGGACAGTCCGAAGGCTATAAAGTCCGCCTTATTTTAGACGAAAAAGATCTCAAGTATGATGATGCTTTTGAGATGGAGCCATATGTTCCGTATTCCTCTGCCCGTTCCGGATGGGATTTTCCTGCCCTGCAGCTCCTGACAGGGGGACGGCAGATCCGGACCGAGTACCTGCCTTCCTGCACCCTGGACAGCATCAATTACAAAAATCTGGAGACCTGCATCCGCACACTCTGCGAAAAGCAGGTAAACGGCACCCCGGTGCCTTCTTCCATCATTCTTTCTGCCAGAGGAGGTGCCGGAAAGACCTTCTCCATGTTCCATCTTTATGGGGCAGCTGAGAGTCTGGGCATCCGCCCCATTTATGTGCACGCCATGAATCTGCAGGAGGAAGAGCATAATCTGCTCCACTATATTTCCCGGAAATACCTGCATGAGCCGGATTACCACCGTCATGCGGATACCTTCGAGAACTTCATGAGAGATATCAGAAGGCCGGTTCTTCTGCTGGTAGACGGCATGAACGAAATTTCCACCCGAAAGCAGGAATACTGCTGCAGATCTTTCAAATGGATGGCCGAAGCTTTCCCTGCACAGATCAGCAGCATTTTCTCCACTCGCTTCCCTCAGTGGCTCCATTCCATGCTGTATGAAACACTGGAGATTCAGCTCCAGCCTCTGGAAAAAGATCTGGTCCGCGACCATAAGCAGAGTCTGCTCAGCCGCCTTCATGTAGAGCTGACGCCTCTTCTTCTGAACATCCTGGACCAAATCGAACCGTCCCAGCTGAATCACATTCACAGCCGCTATGACCTTTACCAGAAATATTTTGATGTTCTGGCTGACCGTGCCTACAGAAAGAACGGTGACGGCTGGATTTACGATGTTCTGGCACACACTGCCGCCAGATCAATGGAGGGTGAGAAGATAGATAACCGTTGGCTGAAGAAGCTTTGCTCCGACCGTGGAGAATATGATTTCATCCATAGCTGGTGTGCTGGTGAAGAATATCCGCTGGAAGATCCGTCCGCTGTCGAAAAACTGAAGGCTACCGGTTTCCTGATGAAAGATTTCTATGATGAGTATACCATCCATCAGCAGTACCGGGACTATCTGGCCATCCGACACGGCCTGCTGATGATGCACTGCAGACAGCTGGCCCCCGCGGATTTCCTGTCCGCACTCATCGATGCGACCCGCTATTTCAAGCGGTCGGATGCCGAAAGTCAGGATGAAATCAATTTCCGCCGTCATAATTATATGGACCTGGGCGAATTCGGATTTTATGCAGCTATGGACTGGTACCACAAATATGGTAAGGATCCTGCGCTGGAGCCCCTGCTGCTGCAGCTGGGCATTCAGGTTGCTTATCTCTACGATAATGTCCGTAACCTGGAAGGGCTCTACGACCTGCATAATCAGCTGGATGGTCTTCTCGCAAAATATCTGGACCAGCCGATTACTGACTCCCGGCTGAATGCGTCCCTGCCAGGCTATTATTTCTGTCTGAGCAAGCTGGTTTCCAGCACCAACGGTGTGAAAAAGCTTTCTGAGAACTCACAGCGTCTCGATTTTTCAAAGAAGCTGGAAATGTATTATACAGCATGGCTGGATAATGGAAATACAGTTCCGGAACAGCGAGCTGTAGCGCTCAGCGGGCTGGGCGGCGTATATCTGGCCCGTTACCGGATTGTGTCAGGTTTTGCCGCTGAGATCGAGGCTCTCACCATGGCTGTCAAATACCATACGGAGGCCATGGAACTCCGCCGCAGTATCAATTCACCAAAACTGTATCGAAGCTATGCTGCTCTGGGAACTGACTACTTCTACAAAGGGAAGGCCTATCTGAAAGATAAGGAAACTGACCGCACTCTGGAAGCTATCAACGTATTCCGCGCGGCGGCCGATCAGCACCTTATGGCAGTTCAACAGGATGCAAATTGTGAAAAACATGTTTCATGGACCCGTATGGCCGGCTGCTGGTATGCGCTGTGCCTCATTCTGCCTGATGAAAAGGCCGCAGAAAGAGAAGAGTGCTGCAGCCTGCTTGCTGCAGCTGTAGCTTCCAGCTATAACTGCATCCAGGCAACTGCTGCCAAAAGTGGTGTCCGCCATTTGAGCGGCGAAATTCAGGCCCTGCTCAGAGACATTTCACGCTATATGCCTCTTCTCACCTTAACAAAATCGGATTCCGCTCACATCGACCAGCTATGTGACTTGTACCATGACGCTTTCCCTTCCGAACCAAAACCGGAAAGAAGCAGGGACAACAAGTGCATCCTGTTCTAAATAAAACGAAAAATGCTGTCCTCAGGTCCCTTACGGGTTCCTGAGAACAGCATTTTCTGTTTTTTAAGAGATTGTTATGACTACCATGGGAAGAAGTCGAAAAAGTCTTCCCAGCCGTTTCCGTTATTCTGTCCGTTCTGCTGCGGACCGTTTTCATTCTGACCGCTGTTTGGATTCTGCTGGCCGTTCTGGCCGCCGTCTCCTTCGTTTGCCTGTTCATCAGCTGCGGATTTCACAGCCTGGGAGTCTTCCAGAACCAGGTCAAATTTCTTCAGCTCATTGTCTCTTACTACGGTGAACACCACCTTATCACCAGGGGCATGTTCCTGAATCAGGCTGATGAGCTGAGCTCCGCTGGTAATCTTGTCATCATCCAGGTAGTAAATCAGGTCGCCTACTTCCAGTCCGGATTTCTTCGCGTTGTTGCCGTTGAGTTCTGCGATGTACACACCGGTAATCTGAACCCCGTACTTCATGGCTTCGGAAGAATCGGTCAGGTCCAGAATGGAGATACCTGCCGCTGCACGGCCTTCCACATAGCCTGTTTCAATCAGGGAGGATGTAATCTTTTTCGCCAGATTGGACGGGATTACAAATCCCAGCCCTTCAATTTCAGAACCTGCTGACTTGGCTACAACGATACCGATCAGATTACCATACTGGTCAAAAAGTCCGCCGCCGGAGTTGCCCGGATTGATGGCTGCACTGGTCTGAATCAGCTTCATGGTTCTGCCGTCCAGAGTGATTTCTCTTTCCAGACCGCTGATGATACCTTCCGTAGCACTTCCTGCCAGCTGGCCCAGCGGATTGCCGATAGCCACTGCCAGATCACCCACACTTAATGCGTCGCTGTCGCCGAATGCTGCCGGAATCAGGTCTGTCTTCTCTACCTTCAGCACAGCCAGGTCTGTCTGTTCGTCGGTGGCAACCAGAGTGGCCTTGATTGCGGTTCCGTCGTGGAAGGTTACTTTGATATTGCTGGCATCGTCAATAACATGATTATTGGTTGCGATATAGCCGTCTGCAGAAATGATGACACCGCTGCCTGCACCCTTGGTAACGTACTGTCCCAGCCAGGTATCAGTTGTCACAGATTCTGTGGTAATTGCCACCACGGAGTTTTCATTCTTCGCCACGATTTCCTGAATGGAAAGCGGGCTGCCTGTGTTTTCTGCAATGTTATAGTTGGTATTGTTAATGGACTTGTCGATGCTGGTCCCCCCAAAGGTGCTGATCGCCAGAGCATAAGCACCTGCGCCTACGGCCGCTGACAGAATCATGGCGAAAATCAGGGTGATGACACAGGCCTTCTTCGTTACATATTTTGGTTCTTTCGTTTTCGTGTTTACGGGCTCGCTGTATCCGGTATAATAATCCTGCGGACCGCGGCTTTCCTGTGTGTATTTTCCAGGTTCAGTTTCTCCGAATTTATTCCAATCTTCCATAGTTTTCCTTCCTCCTGTATACCCCTCTCTTCTTTTCAGCGGGTAACTAAATTATATACATCTTTTGTGTAATTTTGGTGTAAAAAAGTTGAGAAATATGATAAAATAGTATGTTGTATTATATATGTTATCATGGGGATATTTCGAGATATATTTATTATGGAAAAAGCATTGAAACAATATACCCG
>JAFYKS010000061.1 GCA_017537495.1 Bacillota bacterium
CGGTTAAAGAATATATTACTTATTATAACAATGAGAGAATCCAGAAAAAAACAAAATGGATGCCTCCGGTAAAATACCGGAAAGCATCCATGTGTGCTTAAGCTAATTTTCAATGTGTCCAGGAAACTGGGTACATATCATCAAACGCTCCTTTTCTATGTCATTTCATATTAAATCCGTTTCTGTTCCTTCCGGTACATACGGTAACAGAACATAAGAATCAGGACAGCCACCAGACAAACTGATGCCGTTATCAGCCAGCCCTGTCCGTAGGTACATACAAGCAGAATGTAACCCATTGTCAAAGGACCAAGACAGCGTCCGAAATCACTGGACAGGCTGTAAAGAGACTGATAGCTTGCACGGTACTGCGGTTTTGCACGGTCTGCGATGAAGACACCGGTTCCGGTATTTACCAGAACTTCCCCTGCAGTCCAGACTACGGTAAACACCAGAATCGTCCACAGATTCTGCTCATTTTTCAGGAAGCAGAAGCCGCCCATACCAATCATGTAAGTGAAGGCTGCAATAGACACATTAATAATCTGACTGAATCTTTTGGTTACATTCAGCAGAAGCGGCGTCAGTACGATGCAGCAGACACCGTTGGTAAACCACATGTAGGAATTCCACTTGGCAGATGCTTCCAGTCCGAACATATTGGAAAGCTGCAGCGGCATCAGATAGGTAATCTGAGCATGTGCGTACTGCACTAATACGATCGCCAGCAGGAAGATTACCAGGACATGATCCTTTAAGAACTCTTTTATGAAGCTGCCTTTCTTTTCCTTCGTATAAACAGGAAGAGGTTCACTTGTCTGCATCAGGGCCTGAGCATGTTTAATATCCGCAATAGATGGCATATCTTTCAGGAAGAAAAGAATTACAAGACCTGACAGCAGGAATGCGATGCCCTGACCCCAGAAAATCCAGCGTGTGTAGTTATAGAACAGCTGTCCAGCAATAACCTGCCCCATGGAGTAACCGATATTAATGCAGAGATACAGCAGGGAAAAACTTTCCTTTCGGTTAGACGGAACCGTTACATCGCTGATCATGGCAGCAAGAACCGGAATAAAACCACTGAAACAGAAACACTGAATCAGGATATTAATCAGGACCAGCTTGCGGAACACCACAAAGCCGCCAATCAGAAGATTCAGTACATTAACTGAAATAATAATCAGCAGAACCTTCTTTCTGTCGAAACGGTCAGCAAGACGTCCGCAGATAACTGCTCCGCATAAGCTGCTGAATGAACCAGCTACAGACATATACCCTGCAGCAATTTCAGACATGCCCAAAATACCAGTCATCAGAAGCGTAGTGAAGGAAAAAATAAATGCCCCCATTGCCGTAATAATTCTGGCACAGCAGATAATATAAACCTGCTTCGGCAGGCCTTTGTACTGTGATATCAGATGCATTTCAAACCCCTAATAAAACTGACAAAGGGAGCAGCCTCAGAAAGGCCGCTCCCTGTTTCCCTATAATTAATGTTTTAGAATTATAATCCCTTGATGGATTCTTCGAATTCTGCCTTCATTGCTGCAATCTTTTCTTCATCAGAGAAGATCTTAGCTATATGCAGAGCGATAATCTTCGCACCGTCATTGATGGACTTGTGTCCTCTTTCAGTTCTCAGTGCTGCTTCGAAATCCTTAGTATGAATTGCGATACCCTTGTCTACAATCTGCAGAGTAGGATGGAAGGTTGGGCATACGAAGCTTACGTTACCGGCATCGGAGGAACCGAAGATTACATCCGGATCGCCGTTCAGTTCTACGCCAACTTCAGCATAAACTTCTTCCATGGCATTGATACCAACGAAGTTGTTATTCATGTTGTCGTACATTGCAGCAGTCAGCTTCTTTTCCCATGTACATCCGGTCATCAGGCATGCACCTTCTGCAATCTTATCCAGCTTTTCGTCCAGACCCAGGTGATACTTCTTATCCAGTGCACGTGTATAGAATTCAACACTTGCTTCTGCAGGAACTACGTTTGGTGCCAGACCGCCGTTTCTGTAAACACCGTGGATTCTTACGTCCGGTGTTACATGCTGACGCAGAGAGTCGATACCATGGAACATGAGCTGTGCAGCATTCAGTGCATTGATGCCTTCCCATGGAGCTGTCGCACCGTGTGCAGGCTTACCGTGGAATGTGTATTCAAACTGATGCAGACCCAGCAGCTTGCAGTACAGCTGGTTCTTATCGAACAGGTGAATCATGATAGCTTCTTCGTATTCATCAAATACGCCGCTGTCAATCATACCGCACTTTGCACCGTCGTTTTCTTCATTTGGAGTACCGATTAAGTGAATGTCGCAGTCCAGTTCGTCCTGGATTTCCTTACATGCAACAGCTGCCAGTACGCTCATTGCACCGCTCAGGCTGTGACCGCATGCATGGCCAACACCTGGCAGAGCATCGTATTCTGCCATGATAGCAACCTTATGCTTATGGTTATTGCTGCCGAAAATACCGCGGAATGCAGTTTCAATTCCTGCATATGGATATTCCACTTCGAAACCGTGGCCTCTCAGGTATTCTACCAGCTTTGCAGATGTTTCATATTCAGATCCGGATACTTCAGGATGATCAGACATCCAGTCACTCAGTACAACCGCTTCTGCATAACCTTCTTCAACAGCTTTTTCAATTTTTACTTTCAGTTCTTCATAAAGTCCCATAGCTCAATCTCCTGTATTCATTAAAATTTAAAATTATCTCGCAGACGGGATAGTCATTTGTATGTAATTATAACATAACAATTATAACATTTCACTATTACATTTATTAAATTTTGTAATTTCCTGCCGGATTTCGCTCTCAGCATTGATTCGGTAAGCCTCATATGGCTGCTCCATATCCCTGCTGTCTTCCCAGTAACGTGCTTCGTGATCAGCCAGAATTTCATCAAAGGTTTTACCTTCCTCTATCCTATTTTTGATAAACTCCTGCTGTTCCCTGGCCAGACGGATGTATAAATCAAAAAACTCATAGCGGAACCAGTCCGGCACCATGCCATAATGCTGCGAATAGAGGTGGTTTATATCCAGTGATTTCAGCCTGCCTGCCGTCTCGATTGTCTCATGAAAAGATTTCAACGCAGATACTTCGATGACTTCCGGACTGATCAGCACCCCGCAGCTTTCACTGCACAGCAGAATCTTTTCCGGCAAAATCATGTAACTCATGCTGCAGTCCGTATGCCCGCGGGTTTCCAGTGCCTGAACGGCAGCAGTACATCCATTTTCTCCGGTTCCGAGACTGATTTCATCTCCGTCTCGCAGAACACGGTCCACCCGAAGCTGGTTGACAATAATATTTATATCGTCCACTCCATACTTTACAGCGGCATTTTCACCCATTTTCTGAATAAGGCTGCGTGCCCCCTGGCTTCCAAAGACCTTTTTCGTCTTTTCACTGGCGCATACCACAGCATCAGGCCATTCCTGCAAAATGTACGGCAGTGCGCCCATATGATCGTAATGGCTGTGGGACAGGAAGATATAGTCGACAGTCCGTCCTGTTCCATCCAGATCTTTCTTTATATTCGTAATGGTTTTATCTGCAAAGCAGCACATTCCCACGTCATAAAGTGCCGTCTTTTCCGGTCCAAGAATCAACAGCACATCGCCTCCGTGTCCTCCTGTAACTTTAACCAGCGGATGCGGATAGTTATGGCGGTCATGACCGCGGAATCCATTTCTCATGTCCTTCGAAGTCCAGATCATAAAGAAGTTTACAATCAGCATTCCGATTACAAGGAAACCAAGGAATCCGATAATCGGGAACAATATCCCAATCACATTTTTAAAGCCCATGAGCCCCATCAGGAACCCAAGAAATGCAAACAGGATAACCAGTTTCTTTTTATGAGGTCCTTCCTTAATTTTCGTTGTGAATGCGTAATAATTGCTGGTAGCTGCAGAATAAATGGAACAGAATGTCACCAGCCCGTAAACGACTGTAAGAACCGGTGAAATTCTTCCTGCAAAGCCCAGCATCGGCATATCCAGTGCCTGAGTATAATACATGTCCTTCTGCATTGCCGCCAGAAGAACAAAGGACAGGAGCCCCAGGAAAATACCGCCAAGTCCTGCACCACCGATACCATGGCGGGCATTCTTCGCATTAACGGAAGATTTTGCTATGACCGCAATCATCCCCAGCATATTCACTGAGATATAAAGCAATGCTGCAATCACCCAGTTGGGAGCCAGCGAACTTGGCTCGATGTCCTGATGTAGTGAGGACGGTTCCAGCGGACATAAAACCACCATCAGGCTTACAGCAACAACGGTGACAAACAGTACCGGCATGATATAGCGAAATACTTTTGATACACGTTCAAATTCTCCAAGCACGGTCAGAATTACCAGTACAGTTACCAGGATTCCTCCAAGTGCCCGCGGCAGTCCAAAGAGCTGATTCAGAAGTGCTCCGCCTGCAGCCGTCATGGATACAATGGCAGTATACAGAAGAACTGCCATAAAATAACCGATGGCAGAAATGATTTTCGGATTTCCGCCCGGAACGACAACCCTGCCCATATCACTGCTTCTAAGTGTTCTGGCAATATACCCGGTCATCATACCCAAAGTTACGAAGAGAACAGCAGCGAAGATGATTCCAATGCTTCCCTGCTTTCCGAAGACACCGAAAAACTGCCAGATTTCACGTCCTGAAGCAAACCCGGCTCCCATTACGGTGCCCACATATAATAATGCTACTGAAAAAAAGCCCAGCTGAGCGGGCTTTGATCCGTTTCTATTCAAGAGGAGTGTCCCCCTTCCCTTCTTTTAAAAGCTTTACTTTGTGGAATTCTCCATAGCTGAAGAAGACCAGTCCCACCCAGATAATCGCAAAAGCAACCAGCTGAATGCTGTCAAATGGTTCCTTAAACAGGTAAATACTGATAAACAGAGAAATGGTCGGGCTGATATATTCTGTCAGGCCAAGCGAAAACAGGTCAATCTTATTAGCTGCATTGGCAAAGAGCGTCAGAGGAAACGCTGTAAACAGGCCGCAGAACATAAGCAGCGCGTACTTTCCAAGGCCAGCAGACGCAAGTGCACCCACACCGTTCACTTCCATCCAGATACAGACCGCAAGCGCCATCGGCATAAGAAAAATGGTTTCAAAGAGAAGTGACATCAGCGGCGGCATAGGATAATTCTTCTTCATTGCAGCATAAAGAGCAAAGGTTACCCCCAGTCCAATGGCAACAGCTGGTATCTGTTGGAAATGCACGATAACAATTCCAACGCCGACAGATGCCAGTACAAGAGAAATAATCTTGAATTTGTCCAGCTTTTCTTTGAATAAAACTACGCCGAAGATGCAGACAATCAGAGGTTCTATGTAGTAACCAATGCAGGTCTGAATTACCATGCCCGCATTCACCGCCCAGATATACATGGACCAGTTGGCTGTAATCAGAAGACCTGCAAAGAAATATCTCAGTTTAATTCCAGGCACTGCAAACTGCCGGCGGATTTCCGCCATACCATGAACCCTCAGTGCCATGATAAAGCAAACCACTGCTACCAGAAGAATTCTGTAAAAAATAATTACAAGAGAACTGATGGGCTGAAGCATCTGCCAGTAAATCGGCATAATCCCCCACCATACTGCACAGCCTAAGGCCGATGCCATACCCTGTCTGTATTGATTATTCATCTCGTGCCCTCTCTTCCTTTGTAAATGTAAAGTACGGACTCTTTAAAAGAGTCCGCCGAAAAGTCCGCCCCGTCCGCTGCTTCCGCCGCTGAACAGACAATATACCACCAGAAGCAGAATCAGAAGTCCAATCAGATTTCCGCCATCTTCACCATCGCAGCTGTCCTGACAGCAGCACTTTTGATAGCACCTGTTCTGACAGTCCCGTTCACAGCACTCCAGACACCTGGCCTCATCGCCCATAAAGTCACCTCCATATATGTTTACTTCATACTATGCAGGCGGCTTGGTGCGGGTTACTTTAGGAGTAATAATCGTCTCTGTTATAATCATAGTCACTGCTCATTCCGTAATCTTCCTGGGCAGCTTCTTCATATGCCGCATTGGCTTCTTCTTCCAGTTCTGCAGCAACCAGATCCCCGAAATTCATGATATATTCATCCAGCTTGTAATCCAGACATTCACTGTAATCGTATTCGAATTTTTCTCTCGTCAGATTTTCAGAACGTGCCAGAGTCACAGCATCACGAACCGGAAGAACCTGTTCTTCCCCTGTCAGTACGGAAGTACAGTATACACGGCTCTCCACAGAATACCAGATACGGAACCGTTCAATTTCTTCGGTCAGGTTGGACAGTAAATCCTCTTCGTCACAGTTGCGTGCAAGACCCATGAGTGCAAATTTAATACGTTCCAGCACACCATATGCTTCTGCTGCATCTCCCGGCAGGAAATCGGTCATTTCCTCGAAATAATTGTGAATCAGTTCAGCCAGGGACTTTTTATCCACACCTTCCAGCAGCTGTGCCAGAGTCTGGTCGTCAATCTCGTCTTCACATTCCAGCAGTGCTGCCAGATTTTCAAAATACTGAAAATCAGCAGGAACATCGATATCCAGCAATTCATACAATTCTTTTTTAGTCAGGTAATCCATGGTTGTCTCCTTTGTATAATTATAAATCCAGATTTTTGAACTTTAAGATTAAATCAGACTTTTCTGTCTTCAGAATGTTTTGAATCATGTTTACGAAATTTTCAGAAAGGTCGCTGGCATAGAACACATTTTCACGGTCATTATTTACCGCCAGCATGTCCTTTTCCTTCAGAACCTGGTGGATTCTGGCCACAATTTCGTAAGATGGATTCACAATCTGCAGATCAGGATAAAGTCTCAGAATATTTTTTCTGATAAGCGGATAATGGGTGCAGCCCAAAACCAGAGTATCGATATCATTCTCTTTAATAAAATCATCCATATAGTGACGGATGGTAAGATTCATGATTTCGTTATCGATAATTCCCTCTTCGATGAGAGGTACGAAAGCAGGTGTAGCCATAGTATGTACATTAAGTCCCGGATGGCGTTCATCAATAGATTCAGTATACACACCACTGGCAATGGTCACCTTGGTAGCGATAATACCAATATTATTCTCCTCTGTGCAGATATCAGCAATCCTCTGTGCTGCAGGATTGATAATACCCAGAATCGGAATATTCGGGAATCTCCGCTGCAGTTCCGGCAGACAGGTTGCACTGATGGTATTGCAGGCAATTACCATCATCTTTACATCCTTTGAAGCAAGAAAATCCGCAATCTGATTGGTATAGGCCTTTACCGTGGAAATCGCCTTGGAACCGTATGGTGTACGGGCTGTATCTCCAAAATAGATGACCCTTTCTTCAGGCAGTTCATGAAACAGGTTCGGAATACAGGTAAGTCCCCCCAGACCCGAGTCAAAAACACCAATTGATCTGTTATCCATTTATATAAAATCCTTTCAATGCTTTGTAAATTTCACTGTTTTATGGTATACTATTTTACCATAAAAGAAGAATTTAATCTACAGTTATGGAGGGGAAAATGGCTGATAAAAATCTGAAACAGCGAAATGAAATCGCAAATGAATATAAATGGGACATCGAAGCGATGTATCCGGACGAATCTCAGTGGGAGCGCGACATGGACGAATGTATGTCCCTGGCTTCTGACTTTGCAAAATATGACGGTCATCTGACCGAATCTTCCCGGACTTTAGCGGACGCACTGAAGCTGCGCGATCAGATCTGGCTGAAGCTGGAGCACGCATTCGTATATGCACACATGAAAAAGGACGAGGACAACCGTGTGGATAAATATCAGGCAATGGACGACAAATGCGGTTCTGTTATCGCAAGAGTCAGCGCTGCCATGAGCTTCTTCACCCCGCAGCTTTTAGAAACTCCGGAAGAAAAGATTTTGGGGTATATCGAAGAGGAACCGGAACTGAAGACTTACGAATTCATGCTGAAGGATACCCTGAGAGAAAAAGCTCATATTCTCACTGCTGCCGAAGAAAACCTGCTGGCACAGATGAGTGAAGTTCTCGGTGCGACCAACGATGTTTTTAATATGCTGAATAATGCAGACATGACGTTTGGCACCATAAATGACGAAAACGGTGAAGAGGTTACCCTGACCCACGGCAACTATATCGCGTTCATGCACAGCCATGACCGTGATGTGCGCCAGGCTGCATTTACCAATATGTATGATGCATACAAGGCTCTGATTAACACCCTTGCCACCAACTACAACTATAATGTGAAGACCGATGTGGTTTCTGCACGTATCCGCAAATACGAGTCTTCCCGTCAGGCGGCCCTTTCCGGCGGCAATATCCCGGAAGAAGTTTACGACCGCCTCATCGAAACGGTTCATGAATACCTGCCGGTGCTCCACCGCTACATCGAACTCCGTAAGAAAGTTCTGGGCGTGGATGAACTGAAGATGTACGATATTTACGTACCGATGGTGAAACTGCCGAAGAAGGATATTCCATATGAAGAGGCCATCGAAATGATGAAGGAAGGTCTGGCACCTCTCGGTGAAGAATACGTTTCTACCCTGCAGAAAGGCGTAGATGAACGCTGGATGGACGTTTACGAAAACCAGGGCAAGACTTCCGGAGCTTACTCCTTCGGTTCCTATGACAGCAAACCTTACGTACTGCTGAACTACACCGATACTCTCAATGATGTATTTACCATCGTTCACGAAATGGGTCACTCCATGCATTCCTGGTATACCCGCGCAAACCAGCCGTTCATCTACGGTGACCACTCCATCTTCACCGCAGAAGTGGCTTCCACAGTTAACGAATCCCTGCTGATTCAGCACCTTCTGGAAAAAGAAACCGATCCGGAAATGAAAAAGTATCTGCTGAATCACTATATTGAAGACTTCCGTACTACTCTCTTCCGCCAGACC
>JAFYKS010000062.1 GCA_017537495.1 Bacillota bacterium
ATAACCGGGTGAAGATTATCGACTACAAGACCGGGAACGAAAACTTCAGTATACGGGAAGCGAAAGCCGGATACCGTCTGCAGCTGATGCTCTATCTGCAGGCTGCCTGCGAAGAGCGGAAGAAACCTGCCGGTGTCTTCTATTTCAAGATTACGGAACCTATGGTGGACTCCAGCGATAAGGAATTTGATGCGGAGGAACTGGCCCGTGAAATCCGGAAGAACTTCAAGCTCAACGGCGTCATGGTGGATGATCCGGGCGTGATTAAGTCCATCGCCGGCGACTTCAGCGGCTACTCGGAAATCGTACCTCTCCGTGCAGGAAAAGAGAAAATCAGCGGTACGGGGAAAGAAAACCTGATCAGCGAAGAAGATTTTGCGGAGCTGCGGGATGCGGTCATGTCGAAAACCGTCGAAATCTGCCGAAACCTGGCAGATGGAAACATCGACATCCATCCAATGAAAACAAAAGAACGGTCAGCATGCACATACTGCGATTACAAGGGCATCTGCCGTTTCGATACGGTCTTTGAGGGATGCAGCTATAATATCGTATAAAAGGCACTGAAAAGTGCCTTTTTGCCTTGCACTCGGGCCGCAAACATGATAAAATAACTGAATAGTTATATTATGGTATAAGGAAAAGTGTGCCATAATGAAAACTGATTTTTTAGGAGGATCGAATGATGAAGGAGAGATACCCACGGCTGGAGTTCAATCTGGCCAGTTTAAAACACAATGTAGCACACACAGTTGAACTGTGCGGAAGCTGCGGAATTCAGGTTGCAGGTGTAATCAAAGGAGCAACCGGCGACGTGGAAGTTGCCAGAACATTTGAACAGGGCGGGGCTGCGTTCATCGCTTCTTCACGTTTGGAACAGATAGAAGATGCGAGAGATGCCGGCATCGAAAAGAAAATGATTCTGATCCGTATCCCTATGCTCAGTGAAGTGGAAGATGTTATCCGTCTGTGTGACATCAGCCTGAACAGTGAGCTGGAAGTGCTGAAGGCACTGAATGAAGAAGCAAGCAAGCAGGGCAAGCTGCATAAGGTAATCCTGATGGCAGACCTGGGCGACCTGCGTGAAGGCTTCTGGGATAAGGATGAACTGGCAGACGTGGCTGAGTACATCGAAAACAAGATGATCAACATTCAGCTGGTAGGTGTAGGTACCAATCTGGGCTGCTATGGTTCTGTTCTGCCGACTGCAGACAAACTGCAGGAACTGGTGGACATCGCAGAAACCATCGAAAAGCGTCTGGGACGTGAACTGGAATACATTTCCGGCGGTGCGACCAGCAGCTTAATGCGTATTATGGACGGCAACATTCCGAAGAGAATTAACCTGCTGCGTGTAGGTGAAGGTATTCTGGTTGCCAGAGACCTGGAAGAGTTCTATGGCTATGATCTGAGCAAATTCCGTCATGACGTGGTTCGTCTGAAGGCGGAAGTGATCGAAGTGAAGAACAAGCCATCCCATCCGGTTGGTGAAATCGGCGTGGACGCTTTCGGTCACAAGATGGAATACGAAGACCGTGGTATGAGAAAACGTGCTCTGCTGGGCGTGGGCAAGGTGGACTACGGTGCACCATGCGATCTGATTCCGCTGGAAAAGGGCATCGAAGTACTGGGCGCATCCAGTGACCACACCATTATTGATATCGAAGACGCAGAAAAAGACTGGAAAGTCGGCGACATCATGGAATTTGACGTAAATTACGCAACTCTGGTATATCTGTCCAACTGCAGAAACGTACAGATTGCATACGTTTAATACCGAAAACATATAATAAAACAAATAAGCTGAATTAGGAGAGAAATTAAAAAAATGGCTGAAGAAATTCTTTTAACCCAGGAAGGGTATGACAAAATTGTTGCTGAACATGAGCACCTGGTTGCTGTAGGCAGAAAGGAAGTTGCAGAACGTCTGAAGGAAGCGATTTCCTACGGCGATATTTCCGAAAATGCTGAATACGATTCCGCTAAGGACGAACAGGCTGAAATCGAAGAAAGAATCCTGAAACTGGAAGCAATGATCCGTCAGGCTAAGATTATCGAAGAAACTGATGCACCTAAGGACTACGTAAGCGTAGGTGTGAAGGTGGAAGTAGAATACATGGAATCCGGAGAAGTAGCTGAATACACCATCGTAGGTTCCACAGAAGCAGACCCGTTCGAAGGCAGAATTTCCAACGAATCTCTGGTAGGTCAGAACCTGCTGGGCAAGAAGGTTGGCGAAGTTGTGGAAATCATCGTACCGGACGGAATTCTGAACTTAAAGGTTAAGTCCATCAACAAGTAAACCCCTGGGAATAGATCGGAGAGGATAAAAATGAGCGAAGAAATCAGAAATCAGGCTGCTCCTGAAGCAGCTGTTGAAGAAGCTGTTTCTGAAGAAACGTTAAGTGAACAGAGAAGAATCAGAAGAGAAAAGCTGAAGGCGCTGCAGGAAGCTGGCAGAGACCCGTTCCTGAACGAAACCTGGAATGTAACTGCACACAGCAAGGACATCAAGGATAACTTCGAAGCAATGGAAGAACAGGAAGTATCCTGTGCCGGCAGAATCATGGCTTTCAGAGACATGGGTAAGGCATGCTTTATCGACATTCAGGACAAGCAGGGCAGAATTCAGTGCCATGTAAAGAAGGACGTTCTGGGTGAAGAAGAATATAAGTGGTTCAAGACCTACGATATCGGTGACATCATCGGTGTGGAAGGTACTGTTTTCAAGACCAAGCGCGGTGAAGTATCCATCCAGGTAGCGAAGGTAGTTCTGCTGACCAAGTCCCTGCAGGTTCTGCCTGACAAGTGGTCTGGCCTGAAGGACCAGGATACCAGATACCGTCAGAGGTACACTGACCTGATCGTAAATCCTGAAGTAAGAGACACCTTCATCAAGAGATCCAAGATCATCAAGGAAATGAAGCGTGTACTGGAAGAAGACTTCGGATACCTGGAAGTAGATACTCCAATCCTGACCACCATCGCAGGCGGTGCAAACGCAAGACCATTCAACACTCACCATAACA
>JAFYKS010000063.1 GCA_017537495.1 Bacillota bacterium
CGTAGTGAAAGGTCCAGTCTTCGCATAAGGAATAATATTTTCTTTCGTTATTCTCAAATAATGATGGCATCATCTCGTTCCCCCAGATAAAATATAATTGTAATATATTTACAGTTATATTTTACCTTATTGCCATATATTATGCAACCGCGAAGAAAGTCGATACCAGTCGAATACCTCAGCATCCGCACAGAAAAACAGACCTGGCGGAAACGCCAGGTCTTGTCTGTTTCTTCTATAATCCAAATTCTTTTAAAAGCTGTGCCTGGTATTCCAGATCAACTGCAGATTGTTTTAAGTCTTCCAACCGGTTCTCAGCAAGAAGAACCTCAATCAGCTTATTCAGCCGCTCCTGCATGTCTGCCGCACCGATTTCCTTACCGATTTCCTTACCTTCGGCCAGCCCCTGCTCATACTGCTCGCGCCTCAGTTCATCGAATCTCATTCGCTTCACTCTCCAATCCGATACATTATACTTTCGTACACGTTCATCAATTTCACGCACCAGCTGGCTTCCATCACACTTGGCAGGATCGTTCACATACTCATAGAACGCCTTCAGTTCCGGCGGCACCTTCCCCGGTGAACAGCTGGTGTTTAGCACAATTGTATAACTATCGTCACCAAGATTCAAGCTGTTTTTCAGGTCCCAGGACTGAAATCTGTAAACCGCTTCATCTTTTCCGAATGGATCATATGTACAGATAAAAATCACATAGTTCCGCTTCAGTTCACTGTAATCCGCACCTGCAGACAGCTGGTCCAGATCCATATTGCACTTGTAGTAACGGTCCCGTTTCCCCAGATGTGGTTCTTTCCATGTCTGCATTTCAATGGATGACCACTGTTTCATTCCTTTTGCCAGGGCATCCAGTCTGACACCGTGCTTGTCCCTCTGGAATTTCAGTGTTTTCTGGGTTTCTACAGATACTGCCGGCAGTTCCCTTGCGTCTGCCAGAGTTTCGTCACGGAAAAAGGGGTTCTCCTGAGGCCGTATCTTAATCTGGGCAAAATCTTCCTCCGGCAGCACCATCTTCAGAAAACCGGTGCATATTTTCGTATCCTGCATGACCATCATAAATATAAAATCATCTGTAAAAGGCCACATTTCCTCTGATAAGTTTACATTCACATTATTTTGCATAGGCTCTCCTCCATCCCTGTGATTTTCTTTTATATTTCCATTATGTTCCATTCCGCAGGTGCTGTAAACCTTGAAATTCCAACAGATTTCGGCATAATGCGACAGAATTCGATGCACAGAAAAACAGACCTGACGTTTCCGCCAGGTCTGCATTGTTTCATATATGAGTTTTTTTAGTTCTTCTGCTTTCTCTGCTTGATGGCAATCAGCAGCATCATCACTGCGGATGCACCCAGCAGCAGTACGTATGGCAGAATCACCGTGTCGTCACCGGTCTTCGGCTTATCAGTCTTCGGAGTTTCCGGTTCATCGATATCGATTTCCGGTTCATCCGGTCCGGTTGTCGGTACTTCTGGATCTACAATCTCGATTTCCGCCTTATTAGTAAAAACCATAGTTCCAGTGTAGTCCTTACCGTCCTTCTGATACGTTACGTCTGCAGTGCAGTTACCCAGTGTATCGGAAGTTACCTTTACCGTTACAGTGTATACAGACTTATCATAGGTTACGCCTTCTGCTCCGTCATTGACTTCGCTGATGGTGTATACGTGAGTACCTGCTGCAGCATAGCTCAGAGTATCAAAGATGATATTTCCATTGCTGTTCTTTACCGTCTGCAGAACTTTACCGGAAGCATCCTTCAGTACGAAGGAATAGTCGCTTCCAACCGCCTTTTCACCGTTTACAGTCTTGGCTGCAAACAGGGTAACTGTGGCAGGAGATGGAGTACCAGGTGTAGGAGGAACATATGGATCGTCGTCGATACCAACGGTAGAGAAGATCCAGTCCACTTCCCCTTCACGTGCAGCATAGGTGCTGTCCATTTCAATTGGAACCATCAGCTGTACAGTCAGTTCTGTAGAAGTGCTGTATGCATAAGTTCCCAGATATACGTTATCTTCCAGTCCATCCAGCTGGTCCGGAGAAATACCGCCAATCACACCGTTAGCAGAGCTGAACGGTCCTTTGTAGATTGGAGTATTGCCATGCCAGATTACCATGCTCATCTGCTGCAGGAAATCCGTCATGGAAGCAAGGGTTTCATCGCTGCCCTGCATGGTCAGCGGATTGTTCTGTTCATCATGAGCAACCGCACGCATGTAGAGCATCAGCTTATCATAACGGGATTCTTTGTTAGTTACAGTAATCTTCTGGGTCAGCTTATCCCCAGGCATAACACCTTTGAAACCGTTAAACAGGTCTGTGGAGGTGTAAGTGCTGTCCGGAGCACAGTCGATGACTGCATCACCACCAACGAAAGTCAGTGCGGATTCAGCCGCCAGAGCACTGGTGCTGCCGCCAATCACCAGCAGCAGAACCAGCAGGAGGACAGATAATTTTCTAAAAGTCTTTTTCATATCGGTACCTCCTTACTGCTGAATTGTTAATGTGCCATTATCGGCTACACTTACTACACTGCCATTTTCCTTAGGGCCCCAGACTTCTACAACCACTGGAGTGCTGCCATCCATGCCGTCAGCCTGGATGGTCTGTGCCATGATTTCCACGGACAGCTTTAAACCTTCCGGAGAAGCCAGAGGCGCACAGCCTGTAAACAGAACACTGGTTACACCATTATTGGGTGCAACAGGCTGAGTGTAATAGTAATATCCGTCGGCACCTTTTACCCAACCGTCAGACAGGCCGCGCCAGTTCATAGAATAGTCAGCGCCTTCTGCAGGTTTTTTGCTGCTTACGTTTCCGTCAGCATCCAGCCAGTTTACAACTACTGCTGCACGGGCATAAGCATCAACGGTACCGGTATTGGCAATTGCCACATTATTCTTTACATTATTTTCGATTTCTTCGACTACTTCATTAGGTACTTCGCCAGCAGTAAAGGTATTCTTTACTACGTCTGAGCTGTCAACCAGATATGCC
>JAFYKS010000064.1 GCA_017537495.1 Bacillota bacterium
AAGGTATTCTGGTCTCTGGACTCCAGCCTGGCATATGCGAGACACTTCCCAGCTATCAACTGGCTGAACTCCTATTCCCTGTACGTGGATACTCTGGCTCCTTGGTATAATGAGCAGTTCGGTGAAAAGTACATGGAAAACCGTACACAGACCATGCGTATTCTGCAGATTGAAGAAGAACTGCAGGAAATCGTAAGACTGGTAGGTGTAGACGCACTGAGCCATGATGAACGTCTGCTGCTGGAAACAGCAAAGAGTATCAGAGAAGACTTCCTGATGCAGAACGCGTTCATGGACGAAGACGCATACTCTTCCTATAAGAAACAGTTCCGTCTGCTGGACTGCATCCTGAACTACGACAATCTGGGAAGAGAAGCTATGGCCAAGGGCGCAGACATGAACAAGCTGTTCAAGATTCCTGTAAGAGAAAAGCTGGGTTATGCAAAGCTGGCAGACCCTGCGACTTTCGAAGCAGAATATGATAAGATCAACGAAGATATGAAGGCGCAGATTGCAGCCGTTCTGGAGGGAGGCAGAGAAGATGATTAAGGAATATAAGACAATCCGTGAAATCGCCAGCCCTCTGATGGTAGTGGAAGGCGTAGCTGGCGTAAGCTACGATGAACTGGTTGAAATCGAGCTGCCAAGCGGCGACAAGCGCCGCGGTAAAGTTCTGGAAGTAAATGAAGACAAGGCTGTCGTTCAGCTCTTCGAAGCTGCACAGGGTATCAACCTGGCACAGTCCAAAGTCCGCTTCCTGGGCCATCCTCTGGAACTGGCAGTATCCGAAGATATGCTGGGCCGTGTATTCAACGGCATGGGTCAGCCAATCGACGGCGGTCCTGAACTGATTCCGGAAGAATATTTTGATATTAACGGTCTGCCGATGAATCCGGCTGCCCGTGCATATCCTGCAGAATTCATCCAGACAGGTGTATCTGCAATTGACGGTCTGAACACTCTGGTAAGAGGACAGAAGCTGCCGATTTTCTCCGGCTCCGGTCTGCCTCATGCTGCACTGGCAGCGCAGATTGCACGTCAGGCAAAGGTACTGGGCGACAATGAAACCTTCGCCGTAGTATTCGCAGCCATCGGTATTACCTTCGAAGAATCTGAATTCTTCATTCAGGACTTCAAGAAGACCGGTGCCATCGACCGTACCGTAGTATTCTCCAACCTGGCCAACGACCCTGCGGTAGAACGTATTGCAACTCCTCGTATGGCACTGGCATGTGCAGAATACCTGGCCTTCAAGAAGGGCATGCAGGTACTGGTTATCATGACCGACATTACCAACTACGCAGAAGCACTCCGTGAAGTATCCGCAGCAAAGAAGGAAGTTCCTGGACGCCGCGGCTACCCTGGTTATATGTATTCCGACCTGGCTACCCTGTACGAAAGAGCAGGCCGCCGTCAGGAAAAGGAAGGTTCCATCACCATGATTCCTATCCTGACCATGCCGGAAGACGATAAGACCCACCCAATCCCTGACCTGACCGGTTACATCACCGAAGGTCAGATTATCCTGAGCCGTGACCTGTTCCGTAAGGGCCTGGTTCCTCCGATTGACGTACTGCCTTCTCTGAGCAGACTGAAAGACAAGGGTATCGGCGAAGGAAAGACCAGAGAAGACCACTCCGGTACCATGAACCAGCTCTTTGCAGCTTACTCCCGTGGTAAGGACGCCAAGGAACTGATGGCAATTCTGGGTGAATCCGCTCTGTCCGATGACGACAAGCTGTTTGCGAAGTTCTCTGAAAAGTTCGAAAAGTATTACGTGAGTCAGGGTAATACCACTGACCGTACCATCCAGGAAACTCTGGATATCGGCTGGGATCTGCTGAAGATTCTGCCAAGAGCAGAACTGAAGCGTATTAAACCGGAACTGATTGATAAATACATGCCGCAGGATTAATGAGGTGATTTTATGGCAAGCAAAGTCATAACTCCAACCCGTATGGTGCTCAATCAGTATAAGAAACGACTGAAGACAGCACGCAAGGGCCACAAGTTAATGAAGGACAAATGCGACGAACTCCTGCGTCAGTTTATGGATCTGGTCCGCCTGAATAAGGAGCTCCGTCTGAAGGTGGAAAAAGGGCTCACCGAGGCCTTTGCCTATCAGACCGTAGCATCCGCCATCATGTCTCCGGAAATGATGGAGCAGGCACTGATGTATCCGCGTCAGAGCGTTCAGCTGGAAATGTCAGAAAAGAACGTCATGAGTGTAATGGTGCCGAAATACACCTTTACCACTGCAAGTGATGATGCAGGTGAAATCTATCCTTACGGTTTTACCATGACTTCCGGTGAACTGGACGATGCCCTGATGAAGCTTAATGAAGTGTTCCAGGATATGCTGAAACTGGCAGAAATCGAAAAGACCACCCAGTTGCTGGCTTCCGAAATCGAAAAGACCCGCCGCCGTGTAAACGCGCTGGAGTATGTAATGATTCCGGAACTGGTAGGCAATATCAAGTATATTACCATGAAGCTGGAGGAAAACGACAACGCTACCAAGGTTCGTCTGCTGAAGGTGAAGGAAATGGTTCTGGAAAAGAGCCACGACTTCAAATAATTCAATTAAAATGTAAATCGTCATTTGGCGATATGAATACCGGCTGGAAACGGCCGGTATTTTTTTATGCACAAATATGAAATATGTGGTACAATATAACCATCTATGAGCAATTTTCGTTGAAATATGGAAATGGAGAATACGAAATGGAAAAAGGACAGATTTTAGAGTTAAAAATAGAAGATATGAGCAGCGAAGGAGCCGGCATCGGTAAGGCTGACGGATTCGCTGTATTCGTAAAGAACACCGTGGTTGGTGACGTGGTAAAGGCAGAGCTGACCAAGGTGAAGAAAAACTACGGTTTTGGACGTGTTACCGAAGTGGTGGAAGCCTCCCCATGGAGAGTGGAACCGGTTTGTGAACACTGCGACTCCTGCGGCGGCTGCACCTACGGCAGACTTTCCTATGAAGCCCAGCTGGAGCTGAAAGCCAAGCAGGTACGGGACAAAATCTCCCGTCTCGGCGGTATCGCGGATCCGGAAATGGAACCGATTATCGGCATGGAAGAACCATACAGATACAGAAACAAAGCCAGCATGCCGGTGAGCACCGGGGGCCTGATTACTTTGAAGGGCGGCATCGTAAAGCCGGTACATGAACCAAGAATCGGTTTCTACCAGGCCAAGAGCCATGACGTAGTAGATGTGAATGACTGTTTGCTCCAGTCTGAACCTGCCATGGCTGCAGCCAGAGCCCTGCGTCAGTTCATGAAGGAAGACAACATCACTTCCTACGAC
>JAFYKS010000065.1 GCA_017537495.1 Bacillota bacterium
CGTCCTTATTGGTAAAGTACCGGTAAAAGGATTTACGCGGAATCTGCAATGTATCGCAGAGGTCGCTGACACTGATAGCTTCATAATCATGATGAAGCATAATCTGCAGCAGTCCGTTTTCCAGTTCCCTTTGACGCTGCTTTGCCGGCTGTGTAACGCAAGTTTTGTACATAATCTTTTCCTCTCCAGTTCAAATATCACTGTCATTCTAACAAATTTTAAGTATGAAAACAAGACGCACTTCGACAAAAAGTGTCACAAAAGTGACATTTTGGCACTGTTCACAGAACCATCACATTTGGTATAATATCCATAATAGGCGTATTACACGCTGAACGAAATTATTCTTTTAAGGATTTTCAAGGAGGATTAATCCAATGGGCAAGAAAGCTCCGGTCCTGGATGCACAGGGCCATCGCAAATTCAGCATGCGCGATAACATCGCGTACGCTATGGGTGACTTCGGCTGCAACATGTCTTTCGCACTGAAGGGTACTCTGATTATTTTCTGGACACAGTTCATGGGTATGGATTCCATGCTCTATGCTGGTCTGCTGCTTCTGGTACAGATTTGGGACGCAATCAATGACCCGCTGATCGGTTCCATTATCGACGCAGATAAGCGTAAGTACAAGAGAAACAAGTTCCTGGCTTATATCTTTGCCGGTTCCATCGGTCTGGTTGTTGCAGGCGCACTCTGTTTCGTACCGCTTCCAAATGCATCCGCTATGGCGAAGAACATTATCTTCGTAGCAGGCTATGTAATCTGGGACGCATTCTACACCGTAGCAAACGTTCCTTACGGTTCCCTGCTGGGTCTGATCTCTGACGATGCAGGTGACAGAGCTTCTCTGTCTGCATTCAGATCTGTTGGTTCCCTGGTAGGTAACATGGTGCCTATGGTAATCCTGCCTTTCATTATTTACGACGAAAACCAGAACATCGTTGGTCAGAAGGTATTCCTGGCTGCACTGATTATGGGTATTCTGGGCTTCTTCGCATTCCAGTTCATGATCAGAAACACTGAAATCCGTGTGGATACAGAAGTGAAGGCTGGTGAAGAAAGAGAAAAGTTCAATGTTATCAAGGCAATGGGCAACTTCGTGAAGAACAGACCTGCAGTAGGTGCAACCGTTGCTGCTATGGGTATGTTCATCGGTATGCAGGGCTCTACTGCTGCTGTAACCGTACTGTTCCAGTCCTACTTCAAGGCAGTTGAACTGTCCGGTATCGTTTCTGCATTCGCAATGATTCCAATCGTATTATTTACTCCGCTGGCTCGTAAGATGGTAGTAAAGTATGGTAAGAAGGAACTGGCTACTGTTGGTTCCCTGGCAAGCGTTATCGCAGGTGTTATGCTGGTGGTAATGCCAATCACTCCTGATATGAAGGGTGTAGTAATCTACATTCTGTGCCAGCTGATTTTCGCTCTGGGTATGGGTATCTATTCTACAGTATCTTGGGGTATGATGGGCGATGCGATCGACTACAATGAATGGAAGTTCGGTACCAGAGAAGAAGGTACTGTTTATGCAATGCACTCCTTCTTCCGTAAGCTTGCACAGGGTGCAGGTCCTTCTCTGGTTCTGGTAATCATGGTATTCCTGGGTTACGTTGAAGAAAACCAGGGCAGCCAGACTATGGAAGTTGCAACCAACATGCGTTATCTGGTAGCGGCTCTGTACCTGGTAGCTGCAATCTTCATGTTCGTTGGTCTGGGTCTGATCTATAACCTGAACAAGAAGACTACTCAGAAGATGTCTGAAGAACTGGCAGAACGCCGTGCAGCGTAACTGATTTCCGGTTAAACTGAATTTATGAATTTTAAAACGCGTTCCCACTTTGTGGGAGCGCGTTTTTGCATGAGGTTAAGTGTTTCGGTATTCTTTCGGCGTCTTACCGGTGTATTTTTTAAACAGTCTGGAGAAGTACTGTACATCGGTAATTCCGCAATGCTGGGCGATGGTTTGAATCTGAAGGCTGGTGGTCTTAAGCAGATGCCGGGCAAAATCCATGCGCCGCTGGTTGACGAAATCAGTTAGAGTGTGTCCGGTTTCACGGTGGAAGAGTGCGGACAGGTATCCGGGACTTAGATTCTGCAGACTGGCCAGGGTGCTGAGAGATAAATCTGCGGTCAGGTCTGTGTCAATCTGAAGAATGGTTTTCTGAACCGGTGCAGAGAAATTTTTCATGGAATGTTTCCGCACCAGCTTACAGTAAGTATATCCCATATCGCTCATCAGCTTCTGCAGTGCATCTACCGAAGTCATCAGTTCAATCTGATGTGCAAAGGAAGACGATGCCTGATCCAGATAAATTGGATGCACACCGCCGGACTGAGCTGCTTTGCGGAGAAGAGTGTTCATGATGATGCTGTAGTTTTTCATGTTGCGGACCGGATCCTGCAGCCGCTGCTCCAGATCCGTGGAAGCAAATGCAGGGATAAGCCGGTCAATCCGGGAAGAAGAACCGTGGGAGACTGCATCCATGAGTTCGTTTTCGAACTGATATCGGGCCTCCATTCTCTGAATGTTCCACTGGGTCTGCTGAGGTCCTGAAAGAGAGTCTCTGTATGGAAAACGAAGCAGGGTATCAGAAATACCACCTGAGAAGTCATCCATAGTATAATTATTTTTTCCTTTCCAGATCAGTTCTGCGAAGGTATCAATCATGGAGAAAAAGTATCCGCCTTCCTGGAGCACCGGCAGGGAAAGAAAGAATTCTTCCAGTGTGGGCGTTTGTTCCGGAGGAATCTGCAGCCGCTCTGCATATTCGAGAATTTCTTCCTGGCTAAGTTGGGTACCCAGATAGGGACCGATAAGAAGAACCTGTGAAGTTGATGTTTCCGGAAGCAGACAGAAAAGATAATGAACCCCATGAGGAATGGTCAGCTTATACATCGTGTGAGACTTGACCTCCGGGAAAAGCTGAAAGAAGGAGCTTCGATACAGTTCTTCCTGGCCGGGGAAAGTGTGGAAGATGGTGTTTTGCTGAGAAGACAGGGGAGCATCCGGATCCAGAAGTATTGTCTGGATTGAGCTTTTTTTCAGTGTATCCCGCAGAAACTGCAGCTGTGCCTCATAAAACATGGCAAACCTCCTGATAAATTATTATAGGTATATTATATCACAAATCACATTGAAATTTTACAAAAAAACATAAAAATAATCCTCACACTAATTCGGGGATTTTCGATACAATAATAAGAGTGAAACTATGACAGTAAAGCTGAAAAAGTGAGAGATACTGGAGGTAACTATTTTGAGAAATATCGTAAACTTCAATGCCAAGTGGGCATTTACAAAGCAGGCAGATGCAGTACCTGAAGCACTGCCAATGAACTGGAACTGGGTTAACCTGCCTCATACCTGGAACGCAATCGACGGTAATGACGGCGGCAATGACTACTACCGCGGCACCTGCTACTATGCAAAGTCTCTGGACAAGATGGATCTGCCTTCAGCAGAAAAGTACTATCTGGAAATCCAGGGTGCAAACTCCTCTGCTGATGTTTATGTAAACGGTAAGCACATGGCACACCATGACGGCGGTTATTCCACATGGAGAGTGGACATCACTGAAGTACTGGAGCGCGAAAACCTGTTTGTAATTGCAGTTGATAACACTGCAAACCAGACTGTATATCCGCAGATGGCAGACTTCACATTCTATGGCGGTCTGTACCGTGATGTAAACATTATCTGTGTAAATGAATCTCACTTTGACCTGGAATACTACGGTTCCAACGGTGTGAAGATTACTCCGCAGGTTTGCGGAAGCGACGCACAGGTTGAAATCGAAACTTTCGTAAAAAATATGAAGGAAGGCCAGACCATCCGTTACACTGTATATGCAGCATGCGGCTGCGAAGTGGCATCCTTTGAATCTTCTGACTGCCAGGCAGTTCTGGAAATCAAGGACGTACATCTGTGGAACGGCCGTAAGGATCCTTACCTGTACAGCGCATGCGTACAGCTGATGGAAAACGGCGAGGCCATCGATGACGTGATGGTAAACTTCGGTGTAAGAACCTTTGAAATCGACCCTGAAAGAGGCTTCATCCTGAACGGTGAAGAATACCCTCTGCGCGGTGTATCCCGTCATCAGGACAGAGCTGTAGTTGGTAACGCTCTGACTCACGAAATGCATGACGAAGATATGGCTCTGATTGCAGATATGGGTGCAAACACCATCAGACTGGCACATTATCAGCACGACCAGTATTTCTATGACCTGTGTGACGAATACGGTATGGTAATCTGGGCTGAAATTCCATATATCTCCAAGCACATGCCAACCGGCCGTGAAAACACTATCTCCCAGATGAAGGAACTGGTAGTTCAGAACTATAACCATCCTTCCATCGTAGTTTGGGGCCTGTCCAACGAAATCGGTATCGGCGGTGCAGATGCTGACCTGCTGGAAAACCACAACATCCTGAACGATATGGTTCATGAAATGGACAAGACCAGACTGACCACCATCGCAGCAGTTTCCATGTGTGCTATGGATGACCCATACCTGCAGATTCCTGACGTAGTATCCTACAACCACTACTTCGGCTGGTACGGCGGCGAAACTGACATGAACGGTCCTTGGTTCGACAAGTTCCATGCAACTCATCCAAACATTACAATCGGCTGCTCCGAATATGGCTGTGAAGCATTAGACTGGCATACTTCCAACCCTGTACAGGGCGACTACACCGAAGAATACCAGGCTTACTACCACGAAGAGCTGATTAAGCAGTTCTTTACCCGTAAGTACATGTGGGCAACCCACGTTTGGAATATGTTCGACTTCGGTGCAGACGCACGTAACGAAGGCGGCGAAAACGGTATGAACCACAAGGGTCTGGTTACTTTCGACAGAAAGTACAAGAAGGACTCCTACTATGCATACAAGGCATGGCTGTCCGATGATCCATTCGTACACATCTGCGGTAAGAGATACGTGGAAAGAGTAGAAGAAGTAACTAAGGTTACCGTTTACTCCAACCAGCCTGAAGTGGAACTGTTCGCTAACGGCGTATCCCTGGGCAAAATCTCCGCTCCTGACCACTTCTTCTACTTCCAGGTTCCAAACGTTGGCGAAACTGAACTGGTAGCAGTTGCAGGCGAATGCAGAGACGAAGCTGAA
>JAFYKS010000066.1 GCA_017537495.1 Bacillota bacterium
GGAAACATTCTGGGAGAGCCTGACTGACGGTAAGGTAAGCGACGATGTCCAGCGTCTGTCCAGCGGAAGCCGGCCGGATTTCCGTCTTGCAGATGGAAGTGTGTGGACCTTTGCCTGCGAACAGCTGGACAGCATCTTCCAGATTACTGCAGCCAATATCACCCAGATTCAGGCCGTAACAGAAGAACTGAAAGAAGAAAACAGGAAGCTGGCTGCACTGAATCACCGCCTGAAGAAGCACGGAGAAAATGTGGATGAACTGACCCGCTCCAGAGAACGTCTGGAAATCAAGGCCCGCATTCACAGTGAACTGGGACAGGCTCTCCTGTCCACCCGCGGACTCCTTTTGGACGAAAGTCAGGAGATGGAGCCGCCTCTGGATATGTGGCAGAGAAATATCGCCATGCTTCGAAAAGAAGCAGAGCTGCAGGAATACGAAAATCCGCTGGAAATGCTGGAGAGAATATCCGGCTCTACTGGTATTCAGGTAGAGCGCAGCGGTGATCTGCCGGAAAATGAACAGATTCAGAAGCTGTTTGTACAGGCAGCCGCAGAAGCCTTGACCAATGCCGTCAGACATGCTCATGCGAAGAAGTTGTATATCAACCTTACTGAAAATCAGCAGGAAGCTGTATTCTGTTTCCGTAATGATGGTGATGCGCCAGACCGCGAAATTGTAGAAGGCGGCGGCCTTACTTCCCTTCGTCACAAAATCGAAGGAGAGGGCGGTACCATGAATGTCACTGCGGTGCCGGTATTCACGCTGACTGTAACGATACCTAAGGGAAAGGGGGATCATGTATGATTCGGGTGTTACTCGTAGAAGACGATCCGATGGCCCGCCAGCTGCTGGAAATTTACGTGAATAAAAGCGAAAACTATGAACTGGCAGGTTCCATGGAAAGTGCCCTGTTCGCAGAGGTATTTTGCCGTACTCATGAGGTAGATGTGATCCTGATGGATGTATGCACCTCCATGAATGCCAACGGAATTGATGCGGCCAAAGAAATCAAGAAACATTTTCCGGATATCAGAATTATTATCATCACCAGCCAGCCGGAGTGCAGCTATATCGACCGGGCACGTGATGCAGGCGTCGACAGCTTCTGGTATAAGAGTTCCACCGCAGAGGAAATTATTTCTCTCATGGACCGGACCCTGGCAGGAGAGCGCATTTATCCCGATAATACTCCGCAGCTGAAACTGGGAGATACCTGGAGCGTGGAATTTTCAGACCGGGAACTGGAAGTGCTCCGTCTGGTGGTAGCAGGAGAAACCGATGCTGGAATCGCAGAGAAACTCTTTATTTCTGTACCAACCGTAAAATCCCACGTACAGCATATGAAAAACCGGACCGGTTTCCGCAACCGTACCGAACTGGCAGTTAAGGCCAGAGAAAGCGGGCTGGTTATTTTCGACCAGAAACCAGAAGAATAATATATACGTGTGAAGTGAAATGCCGTCTAGTGACGGCATTTTTTTTCGTGGAGAAAAATCATACTTTAGTAGGATGATTTAAAAAAGGAAAATTTTGTAGAATAAGGTAGATTGGTGTAGTTGTAGGTAGGAGAAACTTTATGTTGATAAAGTGCGGCGTTTGCCGAATTCCTTCCGGCAATGCTTTGTCAAAATATTCAGCAAGGAGGGACAGAAAGTGAAAAAAATCGTTGTCAGTGTTCAAAATGGTCTGCTCGCAGAAGCAATCACGGCGATGCTGAACGACAGCGGCGAGTTTCAACCTTTCCGAATTCCGGCGGGAGGCAGGACTTCAGCTGTATCGGAAAACTGCGAGATGTTGTCTGCGGATATTTTGCTGGCGGAAGTCTCCTATGCAGTGGGAACCACTGTGGAGACCCGGATAAAAGAAGTAAAAGAAGTCAGAAACAGATTGCCCGGCTGTAAAATAGTCCTGCTATGTGACGAAAACTCAGCAC
>JAFYKS010000067.1 GCA_017537495.1 Bacillota bacterium
AAATCCTGCAGCAACAGCCATAACACTGCTGTGCTCTGCCACTTTTTCTGCCAGCAGCTGCTCTGCACCTTCCAGCTTTTCTGCAACTTCAGCCTTCTGGTTTTCCAGTGACTGTGCATTTTCCAGCTCGCGGATCATTTTTTCGTTGAAATCAGCGATTTCATCGGCAATACGGGCCTTATCACGTTCGATGGTGGACAGACGCTCTTCATTTAACTGAGACTGGCTGGTCAGATGATTGATTTCTTCTACCTTGGCCAGCAGCTTGTCCTGTGCTTCACTTCCCAGCTGCTCCAGATGCTCGCTGCGCTGACGGCTTTCGCTTAGCTGACGGTCTGCCTCTGCCTTGGAAGCATTCAGCGTTTCAATGGCTGCCGATAATTCATCAATGTCGTTCTTCAGTGCTTCATTAGCTGCTTCCAGACGGTCGATACTCTTCAGTGAAATATTGATTTCCAGTTCCTGATAGCGTTCTTTCAGCTGAAGGTATTCCTTGGCCTTGATGCTGTCTTCCCGCAGTCCATCAATACGGCCCTCAATTTCGGTAATGATGTCGTTGGCACGCTCCAGGTTGGCATTGGTGGAATTCAGCTTGCGTTCCGCTTCTGCCTTCTTGGACTTATACAGTACAACCCCTGCCGCTTCTTCAAAGATTTCACGGCGGCTTTCTGCTTTGCTGCTTACGATATCTGCAATCTTACCCTGACCAATCAGAGAGTATCCGTCCACACCGATACCTGTGTCCATGATCAGTTCACGGATGTCACGAAGACGGCACTGATTATTATTAATCAGGTATTCGCTTTCGCCGGAACGGTACATACGGCGGGTAATGGCTACTTCGTTATAATCGATTGGCAGAATCCCCGTGGTATTGTCGATAACCAGAGTAACTTCCGCCATACCTCTGGATTTTCGGCTGGCTGTACCGGCAAAGATGACTTCTTCCATCTTTCCGCCACGCAGCATTTTCGGACTCTGCTCCCCCAGTACCCAGCGGATGGCGTCACTGATATTGGACTTTCCAGAACCATTTGGGCCTACGATACAGGTAACACCTTCATGGAACTCGATGGTAACAGGCTCCGCAAAGGATTTGAATCCGTGCATCTCCAGTCGTTTAAAATACATTAAATTTCTCCTCTCTCCAGGGCTGCACGGGCGGCATTCTGTTCGGCTTCTTTTTTACTCTTGCCGCTGCCTCTGCCCAGTACCTGTCCGTTGCATTCCAGACGTACATAGAAGGTCTTATCGTGTGCAGGACCTTCTTCCCTGTCAACTTCGTATGTAATATTCACTGCCCGGCCTTTCGCCTGAAGCAGTTCCTGAATTTCTGATTTGTAATCGGAAAAAAGCTTTCCTGCCGCAGCCTTTTCAATGGTCTCATCAAAAGCTGCCACAACAAACTTCTGAGCCGATTCATAGCCGCCATCCAGGAAGATGGCACCTATGATAGCTTCCATGGCATCTGCCAGAATAGAGTCTTTATGACGTCCTCCGGCGCTGTCCTCGCCATGGCCCATATTGATATATTTACCCACATTCAAACGGCGGGCGGTTTCTGCCAGAGAGCGTTCGCAAACCACCTGTGCACGTGTCTTGGTCAGTTTGCCTTCTGTCACATGTCCCATCCGGCGGAACAGTTCCACGCTGATGATTGCATCAAAGAATGCATCTCCCAGAAACTCAAGCCGCTCATTATCCACATGATGTGTCTTCATTTCTTTGTTATAGGAACTGTGGGTCAGCGCCCGGTCCAGATATTCCGGATTTTGAAAAGAATATCCTATAACACGTTCAAATTCCAAATTATTCACTGAGTGTAATCTCCTCGATTTCCAGTACAGAATTCTGAATGGTTTCCACAACATTTCCTTCTACAAACGGAATACCCTTAAGAATAGTGTTCATTACTGCATTTGCGCTGGAAGACCCATGCATCTTTACGATAGGTCCCTTTACACCCAGAATCGGTGCTCCGCCATATTCGGAATAGTCAAAATCTTTCTTCAGCTCGCCGATCTTATCCAGCAGCAGTGCTGCACCCAGTTTTGCCTTCATGCCGTCGGTAAACTTCTTTTTCATTACCTGCAGAATATTCCATGCCAGACCTTCTGTCAGCTTCAGGATTACGTTTCCTGTGATTCCGTCAGCAACGATGACATCACAGGCTCCCTTCGGAACTTCTCTTGCTTCCACATTACCAATAAAGTTCAGGTGGCTCTGTTCCAGCAGTTCATACGCAGCCTTGGTCAGAGTATTGCCCTTGGCAGCTTCCGCACCCAGGTTAACCAGACCAACTCTTGGATTTTCACGTCCCAGAACCTTTTCCATGTAGATATTGCCCATAATACCGAATTCCAGCAGATTGTTCGGCTTACATTCCGCATTGGCACCTGCATCCAGCAGAAGGGATGCCTTGCTTCCCATAATCGGATATACACTTGCCAGTGCAGGACGGTCAATACCCTGAATTCTGCCCAGCAGGAAAAGCCCTCCCGCCATGAGCGCACCGGTGCTGCCGGCGGAAATAAAGATATCCCCTTCGCCGTTCTTGACCATATTGATACCCTTAACGATAGAAGAATCCTTCTTGGAACGGACTGCTCTTACCGGTGCATCATCATTTGTAATGACTTCTCTGGCGTCAATTACCGTAATCTTGGCCGCATCATATTTATACTTGCCCAGTTCCGCCTGAATCAGTTCTTCCTGACCGATAATGCAGATTTCGTGTTCAATTTTTTTGGATGCCAGCACTGCGCCTTCTACTACAGAAGCCGGAGCGTGGTCACCGCCCATACCGTCTAAAATAATTCTCATCGTCGTTACCTCCGAACTATATACAATAAAATTTATACAAATATAAGGACATACTCATACAAATTAAATCATACCATAATTCTTCCAAAAAAACAACAAAAAGGACGGATACTTCTGGTCATATCCGTCCTTTTTTAGGTGTTTATATTTGGTGTTCAGAATTTTACAGATCGTTTCTGCACAGGTCTTCGAATGTTTCTCTCTTAACAGCCACATAGTTTTCGTTTCCGCCTCTCAGCATTACGATTGGTGGCTTTGGCAGCTTGTTGTAGTTGGATGCCATGGAGTAGTGGTAAGCACCTGTTGTGCATACTGCCAGTGTGTCGTATCTCTTTACGCTTTCAGGCAGCATTACATGTTCCTGAATGATGTCTCCGGATTCGCAGCAGCGGCCTACTACGGATGCTTCGAAGTTGCATTCTTCGTCCATCTTGTTTGCCAGCAGGCAGGTGTATGCGGAACCGTACAGTGCATATCTGATGTGGTCACACATGGAACCGTCGATGGATACGTAGTTCTTGTAGCCTGGAATCTTCTTCAGAGTACCTACTGTGTACAGAGTCATACCTGCATCTGCTACGATGGATCTGCCTGGTTCCATATGAATTTCAGGTAATTCCAGATTCAGTCTTGCACATGCTTCCTTACATGCTGCTGCTACTTCGCCTACCTTGGTTTCGATATCCAGGTATGGATCGTCAACTGTGTATCTTACGCCGTAGCCGCCGCCCAGGTCCAGTACTGGTGCAGTGAAACCGTGCTTGTCTCTCATATCAGCCAGGAATTCCAGCATTACTACTGCTGCTCTTTCGAAGATGTCTTCGCCGAATACCTGGGAACCTACGTGGCAGTGATAACCCATCAGTTCTACGTGTGGCTGTGCCAGTGCATGTACCACGATTTCTTCTGCCTGACCGGTTTCGATTGCGGAACCGAACTTGGAGTCTACCTTACCGGTTGCGATTGCTTCGTAAGTGTGCGGGTCGATACCTGGAGTGATTCTCAGCAGCAGCTTCTGCTTGATGCCTCTCTTTGCAGCTTCTCTTTCTACTGCATCTACTTCTTCCACGTTGTCTGCTACGAAGTAACCGATACCGTTGTCGATTGCGTAAGCGATATCTTCGTCAGTCTTGTTGTTGGAGTGGAAGTAAGCGTGGGACAGGTCAAAACCTGCAGCCTTTGCCATGAAGATTTCACCGGAGGATACTACGTCGATACCCATTCCTTCTTCAGTCATGATTTCATACAGTCTCTTGAAGCAGTTTGCCTTGGATGCAAACAGAGGCTGAGCTTCAGGACCGAAGTGCTTTTCGAAAGCGTGCTTGTAAGCTCTGCACTTTTCACGAACCTTATCTTCGTCCATCAGGTACAGCGGAGTGCCGTACTTCTTTGCCAGTTCTACAGTGTTCTGGCCTGCAAAATACAGAATACCGTCTTTTGCGGTAATATTGTCACATACAAATTCTCTCATTGTAGTTTATATTCCTTTCAAAGTTGTAATTAGAGACACAAATCTTCGTCTGTAACCAGACCTTTTGCTACGATGTTAGTAGGACCTGTCAGATACAGGTTCTTGATTTCATCGCCGTCGCGGTCAACATCAATAACCAGCTCGCCGCCGGTCATGCCTACACGCACACCCTTACCGCTGGCCTTGCCCTGCAGGGTCAGTACAGTTACCATGGAGCAGGTACCGGTACCGCATGCGTAGGTAAAGTCTTCCACACCTCTTTCATAAGTGCGTTCATATACCTGGTCCTCGCCGGTAATTTCGTAGAAGTTTACATTTACACCCTTCGGGAACGCTTCGTGATAACGCATTTTGCGGCCCAGGTCGAAGAGTTCACGGGTTGGATAATCTTTCAGATTTTCCATTGGAACGACTGCATGTGGAATACCAGGGTTGCCCAGTTCCACGTAGGAGCAGGCATATTCCTTACCATCCACTTCAATCGGATAATCCAGCTTGATAACACTTGGGTCATTTAAGCGGATTTTGTAGCGGCGCTGATCGATTCTCTCGCCGATAACCAGGCCTGCTGTAGTTTCCACTCTCTGAATCTCGCCAGCCAGACCGAATTCATAGCCGTAACGGCAGATGCAGCGGGCACCGTTTCCGCACATTTCACCCATGGAACCGTCAGAATTGAAGAAGAGCATCTTATAGTCTGCATCTTCACTTTCTGCCTTTTCCACTACCATAAAACCATCGGCACCGATGGACATATGGCGTTCACATAATAATTTAACAATTTCCGGCCACTTGTCGAAAGCGATTTCACCATTCATGTTGTTTACGATGATGAAGTC
>JAFYKS010000068.1 GCA_017537495.1 Bacillota bacterium
AGGCGGAAGCAAGATTCCTGATGCTGTCCACCAACAATATCCTGGCTCCTAAGGATGGTTCTCCAATCACCACTCCTACACAGGACATGATCCTGGGCAGCTACTACCTGACTCACCCTGGCGTAGATGAAAGAAATACCTATGCGGAAGTGGGTGACGGCAAGGTCTTCACTGACCTGGATGAAATGCTGATGGCATACCAGACCGGTGTTGTAGGAATTCACGCAAGAGTAAAAGTAAGAATGTACAAGGACGAAGCTGATACCGTGGGCAGACTGGTAGAGTCCACTGTAGGCCGCTTCATCTTCAACCAGCAGATTCCGCAGGATCTGGGCTTTGTAAACAGAGAAGAAGATCCATACTCCCTGGAAGTTGACTTCCTGTGCGACAAGAAGAAGCTGGGTAAGATTATCGATAAGTGTTACAGAAGACACGGCAACACCGGTACTGCAATCATGCTGGACTACATCAAGTCCATGGGTTACAAGTACTCCACCAGAGCTGCTGTAACAATCTCTGTAAGCGACATGGAAATCCCTGAAAACAAGTGGGATATCGTAGGCGCTGCAGAAAAGGAAGTTGAAAAGTACGAAAAGGCGTTCAGAATGGGTCTGATGTCCAATCAGGAACGTTATGACGCGGTTATCAAAATCTGGTCCAAGACTACTGACGACGTAGCGGACGCTCTGATGGATTCCCTGGGTTCCACTAACAACCTGTTCATCATGGCAAACTCCGGTGCGCGAGGTTCCAAGAACCAGATCAAGCAGGTCGGCGGTATGAGAGGTCTGATGGCCAATGCTACCGGTAAGACCGTAGAAATTCCGATCAAGTCCAACTTCCGTGAAGGTCTGTCCATCCTGGAATACTTCATTTCTTCCAACGGTGCGCGTAAGGGTCTGACCGACACCGCGCTGCGTACAGCCGACTCCGGTTACCTGACCCGTCGTCTGGTAGACGTATCTCACAACGTAATCGTTCGTGAATTCGACTGCGGTACTGACGAAGGTGTAGAAGTAAGAGCATTTACTGACGGTAAGGAAGTAATCGAACCATTAAGCCAGAGAATTGTGGGCAGAGTTGCTCTGACTGATATCGTTCACCCAGTAACCGGTGAAGTTATCGTAGAACAGAATGAAGAAATCATGGAAGCACAGGCGGATGCAATCGAAGCTTCCGGCATCGAAAGCGTAGCAATCCGTGCGGTAATGACCTGCCAGAGCAGAACTGGTATCTGTGCAAAGTGTTACGGCAGAAACCTGGCAACCGGCGAAGAAGTTAACATTGGTGAAGCAGTTGGTATCACTGCGGCTCAGTCCATCGGTGAACCAGGTACACAGCTGACCATGAGAACATTCCATACCGGTGGTGTAGCCGGCGGCGACATTACCCAGGGTCTTCCAAGAGTAGAAGAACTGTTCGAAGCAAGAAAGCCTAAGGGTCTTGCTGAAATCTGTGAAGGTGACGGTACCGTTATCTCCATGGAAGTAAGAAAGGATAACAAGACTCAGGTTATCGTACGTGAAGAAGCAGAAGACAGAGAGTACATCATCCCTTACGGTGCCAGACTGAACGTCAAGGTTGGCGATAAGGTTTATGCCGGCGGACAGATTACAAAGGGTCCTCTGAATCCACACGACATTCTGCGTCTGAATGATGTAGAAGGCGTTTACCAGTACCTCCTGAAGGAAGTACAGAGAGTATATAAGAATCAGGGTG
>JAFYKS010000069.1 GCA_017537495.1 Bacillota bacterium
GGAAGAAGGTTTCCTTGGCTACAATGTTGAATGCACCGGGTACGGTTTCCAGGCGTCCGCAGGTCATTACCGTACCTTCACCCAGTTCGATAGCCTTTTCAGTTCCTTCTGTGATAGCCTTGGATGCAGCCAGCATGGTATCTGCACGCATATTCATCGGTGTATTACATGCATGGTCGGAACGGCCGTGAACGCGCACATTGAGCACTCTCAGGCCTACGATGGCATCTACAATACCGATATCGATTTTATTCTTTTCCAGCAGCGGTCCCTGCTCGATATGAAGCTCGATGAACTTGCCGATTTCGCCCGGCTTTCTCTGTGCTTCTGCTGCTTTTGAAGGATCCAGGCCGTATTCTCTCATGGCTTCTGCCACGGAGATGCCGTCCCAGTCGCGGTTGTTTTCGATTTCACCCGGTTTCAGCTGGCCGCAGATAGCACGGCTGCCGAAGAGGCCTGCACCGAATCTTGCGCCTTCTTCTTCCGGCAGTGCCACGAATTCAATTGGAACTTCCGGTACAAAACCTTCATCGTGAAGGGTTCTGGCAGTTTCCAGGGCTGCAGTAACGCCTGCAGGACCGTCGAAACGTCCGCCTGTCTTTACGGTGTCAAAATGGCTTCCAGTCATGATAACCGGTGCGTCAGGGTTCTTTCCTTCCATACGGCCGATGATGATGCCTACAGCGTCTTCACGGACTTCCAGTCCTGCTGCCTTCATTTCAGCCACAATGTAGTCTCTCGCGCCTGCGAATTCCTTCGTATAGGTGAAACGGGTGCATCCGATTCCTTCTACGCAGGTGAACTTGGCCATTTCTTCGATGTCTCTCTGAATTCTGTCTAATCTTGTCTTCAGCATGTTTGCTTCCTCCAGGTTTATAATTTTACTTTATTTTCAGCGTACGCAGGTACGCCTTCTGTTCGTTGGTAATGCGGTAGCTTTCGATAGCCTTCTGAATGGCCTTATTGTGGGTCCATTTATCCAGTACCGGTCTTCCATCCTCTCCCGGCTCCGCAAAATAACCGATCACGGCATCCCACTGTTTCGCCAGGGCGGTAGCGAAATACCAGGCGATCATCATGTTGACGTAGTATTCCTCAGACTTGACTGATGCCACCATGGCTGGATATTTTGCCTCGAAGGCGTCGTGCAGATAAAAGTCCATGAGCATTTTCATGCCGAAACGGACGGTGTACGGATGATCTGAGGCCAGCCAGGTCTCTATGTACGGGAGCAGCTGACTGCGGTGTTCTGCAAAGATTTTCGGCACCAGCATGTCGCAGGTTGCCCAGTTGTCCATATAGGGCAGGAAATCGGTAAGCTGGGTGATGCAGGTTTCGAAATCCCTGCAGCCCGCAATGAGGCAGCCGTGAACGTTATTTTCTTCATAGTACTCATGAGGCAGGCTGTCCATGAATACACGAATCAGCTCCGGCTCCTGGCTCAGATTCTTTACCAGATTGCGAAGCGCTGGCATGCGGACTCCAATAACTGTATTACGGTCAACCGTAGGTATTAATGCACCATGGAAGTCTCTGTATTTCAGGTCCTGCAGGGCGAAAAGCCTCTGCCGGATTTCATTTACAGCATGATTCATATCGTTCTCCCCTCTTAGAACAGCAGCAGGTCATAGAAGAAACCGCTTACAGGTCCGATTACCATGTCGGTAATATCGAAGAGAATCAGCAGCATGAGAACTGCGAAACCGTGACGGTAGTACTTCCAGTACCAGTCGTATTTTTCCAGATTGAAGATCTGAGTCAGGATGCCGAATCCATCCAGCGGCGGCACAGGCAGCAGGTTAAATGCCATCAGTACCAGATTAATCATAAACAGATAAACCAGAATATCCAGCAGTACGCTTCCGATTCCCGCATAGAAAGCTTCTGTCATATTATTCAGCAGAGCCTTGATTACGAAGGAAGTAACAACTGCCAGCAGCAGATTGGTCACTACCCCTGCAATGGACACCAGGAATTCATCACGGCGGCGGTGCTTATAGTACCGCGGATCGATCTGCACCGGTTCCCCCCAGCCGAAGCCAAACAGCAGCAGCGTTACGAAACCGACAGGATCGATATGGTGTGTCGGATTCAGTGACAGACGGCCCTGAAGCTTTGGTGTCGGGTCTCCCAGCCAATATGACATGTACCCGTGAGCTGCCTCATGGAAGGTCAGTGCGATAATAATACCGGGCAGGCTGACCACTGTATCATAAATCCAGTCGCTGATACTCATACCGGATGTCATACGGTTTGCCAGCATGACCACCAGGATGATAAGAATCGCAGGATTCACATTTCGAAACATTCTTTTCATAGTTTAATTCTGTTCCCCCTATTTCAAAATTAATAAATGATATCGTATAATTCTATCACATTTCACCTCCTTTTGAAATATATATATCGTAAAAGACATATGGAGATTTCCAGAAGAAAGGTGGTTTTTCATGAATACATCCCTGGTTTGTATTGATGTTTACACAGTCAGCGAAGGCGATACCCTTTACACCATCGCTGAAAAATATGACCTGCCGGTCAGTCTGCTCATGAGGGTCAACTGCATCGACAACCCTTACAACCTGCAGATCGGCACCCGGCTCTGCATCCCCGGAACGGAAGATCAGCTTCCAAAACCTCCGCAGCAGTGCATGATGAAACATACTGTCGTGGCCGGTGATACTCTTTACTTAATTGCAAAAAAACATTCCATCCGGCTGGACGCACTCATGCGCGCCAATCCGACCATGGATCCATACAACCTGATGATCGGAACGGAACTCTGCATTCCGCAGTAGTTCCATAGGACTGCAGTCTGCAGTCCTTTTTTTGCGGTTTGCTTGACGGTATGACAGCTTCGGGGTAGAATATAAATAATACTGATATAGAAAAAGGAATTTTAATTATGATAAAACGAAGACGTGTTTACAGCATCATACAGGCCGGTTATATGGATGACAAGCCAAGTCTTGCCTATGACTTTACTCTGATGGCTGCTATTTTAATCACTCTGGCAATCGCAGTATTCGATACGTTTCCAGCTGCTGAGTCCTGTCAGAACCTGATTCAGGCAGCAGAAACCATTACGGTCATATTTTTTACAGTGGATTATTTCCTCCGTATCTGGACTGCGGACTATATCTATGAAGGCCTTTACAGCCGCGGAACAGCAAGTCTGAAATTCATCTTTTCCCTGGCAGGGATTGTGGATTTTCTTTCCTGTATTCCGTATTTCCTTCCTTTCACAGGTGATTTTCTCCGCATCTTCCGTATCATCAGAATACTTCGTGTATTCCGGGTTCACAAATACGCAGACCCGCTCCACGTCATAGCCAATGTTATCAATAAAAAGAAAGGACAGCTCCTGTCCTCCATCTTTATCGTACTGGTTCTGATTGTGACTTCTTCTCTGCTCATGTATGCTCTGGAACATGAAGCTCAGCCGGACGTCTTCTCCAATGCTTTTTCCGGATTCTGGTGGGCAGTCAATACACTGCTTACGGTGGGATATGGTGATATTGTACCAATTACTTTTGCCGGCAAAATCTGCGGCACCCTGCTCACCTTCCTTGGTGTAGGTATGGTAGCCATTCCAACCGGTATTTTATCTGCCGGATTCATGGAGCAGGTCAGCCAACTGAAACGGGAAGAAGAGCTGGAAGAACTGAAGCACATCCTCACCCTGGCAGAAGCAAATGCACAGGCACGCCACGAGGAACAGCAGCAGTCCATCATTACCAGCAGCAGTTTCGCAGGAAACAGTGCCCAGCATATTCTGCAGCCGGACACCCCAGAAGATTCTTATAACTTCTGTCCATACTGCGGACACCAGCTGCCGAAATAACCTGATACACAAAAGAACCTGTCCATCGGACAGGTTCTTATTTTATATTTATGATGTTTTATTTGCAGTTTGTCAGACGGCTTACCTTACCTGCGGTAAACTGCTTCTTTGTTTCCAGAGACTTCAGTTCCAGACTCATGTCAAAATCGAAATCTTCCACACCGGTACACATCGCAACAATCTTTTTTGTCAGCCATGGGTTCAGTACCAGGATTGGTCCCAGGGTGTTGGTAAAGATGGAATTTCCCTTTACAGAGCCTTCATTGCGGTCCTTACCGGTATTTCCGAAACCATACATCAGCTGACCGAAGGGTTTTTCTCTGCTTTCCACATCCATCATCTGAATCTGGGAGCCAAAAATTTCAAACTCTTCACCGCCCAGCTGTGCCATGTAGTTCAGGTCATCACCGTAAACCAGTTTTCTTTCGGTGAAGTCACAGTCGATCAGTCCCAGACCTTCTACGGTGCTGCCGTCGTCTCTCTTCGTAACGCCGCCGAAGATGCACTGGCTTGTCCCTGTTACAAGCAGGACTCTGCCTGCTTCCACGAAAGCTTCAAACTGTGCCTTATAGGGCTTCAGCCATTCCACCACTGCATTGAAAGATGCGATTTCTCCCGGCGGGCAGAAGATGAAGTCATAGTTCATCGGATCAAAACCTTCAGTATCGAAATCGATGCGGTCGATGACAGCCTCCGCACCGGCGAATTTTGCCACGCGCTCCAGAGCCAGCAGATTGCCGCGCTCACCGTGGATATACAGAATGTCAGGGAACAGCCATGCTGCTCTGATTGTCTTATTCATTTCAGCCATGTTATTCCGCCTCCTTCAGCTTCAGTTTCTTCTGCATATGCTCATAAGTATGCAGCCATGTAATCATGTAAATGTTGTCGGTTTCTGCCTTATCAATTTCAGCAAAAATCTGTTCCACGTCTTCGCTGTCGATGATGACAATCTTTTCAGGATCCACACCTTCGTAAATCAGACGGTTGGCAGTGTCGTAGCAGACACGTTCAGAGAAGCAGAAGTATTTTTCAACATCGCCTGCTGCCAGCTGGCTGAAATCACAGTCGAAAGCATAGAAGGTGTTGGTATAGTTCGGGATCATATCCACCAGAGGGCAGAGACCCAGACATACCATCTTCTTTTCCCTGTCGCCTGCCATGATATTGATGCAGGTCTGGAGAGTTTCCGGATTTTCCTGCTTGATTCTCATGTACTTGATGGTCTTATCCTTGTATTTCAGGATTTCGAAACGGCCGCCTACGTTCTTGAAGCTGCCGAAAGCCTTCGCTGCGTCTGCAGGTTCGATTCCTGCAAATTCCTTCGCTACGGCTACCGCTGCCGCGTAATTGTACAGCATGTACGGAATGTTGTAAGGCATGTTGAACTCTACGCCCTCTGCAGTAAACTTGCGTCCTGCAAAATCCACATCGCGAACCACATAGTCTGCCTCAGGGTTGCTCTGATTGCCGCAGTGGGTACAGTGGAACGGACCTACGCCATCGTTATTGTAGTGGTCGAAGACGATCTTGTGATGGCAGACAGGACACGCCATGGTAGGGAATCCTTCCTGCTTCACGAAAGAGTCCGCGTGCTTTTCCACACCGTAAGTAATCACATTGGAAGTCACCTGGTCGAAAGACTTGGCTCTTGGCTCTTCGTTATTCAGGAAGAGGCGCATGCCCTCCTTCTTCATAACGGGTGCCACCTTGCGGTAGATGAAGTCCGGATCGCCGTTACGCTGAACCTGGTCTTTCTGCAGGTTTGTTACCAGCAGATTCTTCGCAGGCAGCTGGGCATGAATAATCGGCAGGAAACGTTCATCAGTTTCAAAGATGAAGTAATCCGCCTTCACACGGCCGAACAGGTTGGAGCTCTTCAGCAGTGCAGTAGCAACACCTGCCAGCAGATTCGCACCTTCCAGATTGGAAATTACGGTCTTTCCGTTGGTCTTCAGAATGTGGTTGATCAGGTTGTTGGAAGTGGACTTGCCGTTGGTACCTGTGATGAACAGTACCTTTTCAGGGTCAATTCCCTTAAAGTGTGCCACCATCTGCTTGTCTATGAGAAGTGCCTTCTCACCGGATAAGTTGGATCCACGTGTCTTATCTATAATGTTGA
>JAFYKS010000008.1 GCA_017537495.1 Bacillota bacterium
ATTGAAGAATTCACCAAAGTTCTTCATATAAATCTTCGCCTTCTTGGCGTCTACTACTGTAGTAAATCCGTTCAGCTGAACCTCATCCAGCTCCAGGTTTTCTACAGCAGTGATAATATCAGACAGCTTGCCTACGCCGGATGGTTCAATCAGAATTCTTTCAGGCTGGAACTTTTCGATAACCTGTTCCAGTGCCTTGCCAAAATCCCCTACCAGGCTGCAGCAGATGCATCCGGAGTTCATTTCGTTGATTTCCACACCGGCATCCTTCAGGAAACCGCCGTCGATACCGATTTCACCAAATTCATTTTCGATGAGCACCAGCTTTTCGCCCTTGTATGCTTCTTCAATCAGCTTCTTAATTAAGGTTGTCTTGCCGGCTCCCAGGAAACCGGAAAAAATGTCTACTTTAATCATGGTCTTCATCTTCTTTCTTTATTCAAAATTATAATTTAACATAACGAATGGACTTTCGTCCTCAATATTACTATTTTACCACATTCTGTGAAAAAACCAAACAGAAAATTGATTATTTTTGCTGTGTTGTTCCTTTGGATTTGTGGTATATTATATGCAATACTTTAAGAAGGAGACTCACATTATGGCTATCGATAAGAAATCAAGAGATTATGAAGTATGTCCCTGCCGTCATGTAACACGCGGCCAGGTGGAAGATATCGTCAGAGAAACCAGAATCAGCGATCTGAAGCAGCTTTGCGAAGTGGCAAACGTGGGCAACAAATGCGGCGGCTGCCGTGAAATGCTCATGCAGATTATGGATGAGGTTCTGGCAGAAGCATAATAAAGATAAGAACATTAAAAACAGGCGTCACCGCCTGTTTTCTTTTTTACCTTCTTCTCAGTCTGCAGATCGCTGTAATGGCTGCAAAAATAAGTGCTGCCACCGGCCATACTGCCCATGTAATCCCCCAATTTCCCGAACTGAAACTCCATAAGAGATATACCGCAGCCACAATCGGCCAGTAGAAACTGCCTATTTTGTCAGCCAGAGATCCGTGCAGCCGTCTGCTGTAATCACCATCCCGAAGAAGTCTGCTGTAACTGTCCCAGACAATTCCGGCACGGACAAGCATATTGACCCCCACTGCCACGGCACACAGAAGAAATACCACTGACAGAATCAGCAGCAGCTCGTTTTCCGTAAATGCTGCTGCCAGGAGCGGAATTGCCGCCAGAATACATATCACCACACCGGCAGTAACTTTTTTCGTATACTCACTCAGAAAATCTTTTTTCCTCCCACGGATTACAGGCTCTGCCCCTCCGTCCAGCTCAAAGCGGTCATCCAGAATAGCCTCAAAACAATGCTGCTCCATACCGTACCGGATAAACAGCGTAACAGCGACAGCAACAATGATCAGAAGTACAATCGTACCAATCCCTCCCGCCAGAATTTCCGACAGAGGCAGTACACCTAGCGATGAAAGTCCTCCAAGCAGAAGCAGCAGTACCGGCGACAGAATGCACATAGTCACGCCTCTTGCTACAGCAGGTGCCCACCGTGCCTCATGGTTCAGATACTCTTCTGCTTCCTTCCTGCTGATACTGATGCCCCTCTCTTCATTTTCCAAATTCATAAAAATCCCCCCTTTATCCGTATCATACCATAAAAAAGAAGATACCAGCCAACTTTCCACTGTATCGGCTGATATCTGAACAGTATACATACACTTCATACCACGAAAATGCTTCGTGCAAATTCATAAAGAGGGATCAAAGTTTCACTAAACTTCCATCCTCGCTGTCAGGCCCTGCGGTTCCACATCCTCGAAACCTTCCAGATACCAGTCATCTTCGAACTTGATGCGGGTAGTCTTCCAGACACCGTCAATCAGCACCTCCAGTGATGTACCGGACATGATGCTGCCGGACGTATCCCCATCCTCAAGCAAAATCTCGAAACACATTCCGTTCATATCGAAACTCAGTGTACCTTCTAAAATATTACTGAACATATTACTCCTCCATTTCCTCATAGGTGGCTTCGAAGATCTCCGCTTTGCACGGATACTGCTCTCCCGCCACACCTGTAATTATATAGTCACCGGGCTGCGCCGTCAATTCGCCCTCCAAAGTATGCACGACCACCGCCGTCTCCGTCCGATACGCCTCAACTATCACAGGCCTCTTTCTGTATTTTTTTACTTCCATAGTAAAATCTCCTCTGCAGGGTATTATACCATAAAAACAGCCTTAGCGCATCACCCATGGTACTCAAAATTCAGCTTATCATACACCTTCCCACACCCCATCATCTTCATTCAGCTTGTCCACCAGCCCCTGGTCGGCGGGGAGCCAGCAGACGGCGTC
>JAFYKS010000070.1 GCA_017537495.1 Bacillota bacterium
CTCCCCGGTCAGTTTGACCAGAGAGCAGACTCTGCTGCACAATGTATTCAGCTTATGAGTCAGGCAGAACGTCCGGTTGTTAAAAGTGCTAAAGTATATATTTTGTCAGGCAATCTTTCTGATGAAGACATTGCCGCAATCAAAAAATATGTTATAAATCCCGTGGAATGCAGAGAGGCAACTCTTGATGAGCTTTCCACCCTTACCGTTGCAACAGAGGTTCCCCCTCCGGTAAAAACAATTGAAGGCTTCATCAAAATGGATGAAGCAGGGCTCAAAAATCTTCTTGATGATATGGGACTTGCAATGGATTCAGATGACCTTGCATTTTGCCAGAGTTATTTCCTCAAAGAGGACAGAGATCCCACAATAACAGAAATCAAAATGATAGATACATACTGGTCAGACCATTGCCGTCACACAACATTCCTCACAACAATAGACAGCGTGGAATTTGAAGACGAGCTCACAAAATCTGCCTTTGACCGCTATGTGAACACCCGTGTTCTCACAGGACGTTCAAAACCCATCAACCTTATGGACATTGCAACAATGGCAATGAGATACCTTCGTTCAACAGGTTCACTTTCAAAACTCGATGAATCCGAAGAAATCAATGCCTGCACAGTAAAGATTGATGTTGATGTTGAGGGAGAAAAACAGAAATGGCTTCTCCTTTTCAAAAATGAAACACATAACCATCCCACAGAAATCGAACCCTTTGGCGGTGCGGCAACATGTATCGGCGGAGCAATCAGAGATCCCCTTTCAGGAAGAGCCTATGTATATCAGGCAATGAGAGTTACCGGCGGTGCCAACCCCTTAAAGAGTGTTTCAGAAACCATCCCCGGAAAACTTTCACAGAGAAAGATTGTAACAACTGCGGCAAACGGTTACAGTTCCTACGGTAACCAGATTGGTCTTGCAACAGGTCTGGTTGATGAACTCTATCACGACGGCTATGCTGCAAAACGTATGGAAATCGGTGCAGTTGTCGGTGCGGCTCCTGCTGAAAACGTAAGAAGAGAAAGACCGGAACCTGGCGATGTAATCATCCTGCTGGGCGGCAAGACCGGCCGTGACGGCTGCGGCGGTGCAACCGGTTCTTCCAAGTCTCATACAACTGAATCTCTGGAATCCTGCGGTGCAGAAGTTCAGAAAGGTAATGCTCCTGAAGAAAGAAAGCTGCAGAGACTGTTCAGAAACAGAGAAGCTTCCATCCTGATCAAGAGATGTAACGACTTCGGTGCAGGCGGTGTATCCGTAGCAATCGGCGAACTGGCTGACGGTCTGCTGATCGACCTGAACAAGGTTCCTAAGAAGTACGAAGGTCTGGACGGTACGGAACTGGCTATTTCCGAATCTCAGGAAAGAATGGCAGTAGTCGTTGCTGCAGAAGACGAAGCAAAATTCATGGCTCTGGCTGCTTCCGAAAACCTGGAAGCTACCCGCGTAGCGGTAGTTACCGAAGAACCTCGTCTGGTTCTGACCTGGAACGGCAAGGCTATCGTAGATATCTCCAGAGAATTCCTGGATACCAACGGTGCGGAAAAGCACGTAGAAGTAGTAGCGGCTGCTCCGAAAGCGTGGGCAAAGGAAGTTTCCGAAGACTTCAAGGGTCAGTACGAAGCTCTGGCAGAAGACCTGAATATCTGCTCCAAGAGAGGACTGTCTGAACGTTTTGACTCCACGATCGGTCATGCAACTGTTCTGATGCCTTTCGGCGGCAAGAAGCAGAAGACTCCAATCCAGGCAATGGTTCATAAGATTCCGGTAGAAGGCAAGTACACAACTACCTGCTCCATGATGTCCTGGGGTTACAACCCATATATCGCAGAAAAGTCTCCATACCACAGTGCATACCTGGCAGTCGTGGAATCCGTTTCCAAGCTGGTAGCAACCGGCGGCAAGTTCGAAGACGTTTACCTGACATTCCAGGAATACTTCGAAAAGCTGGGTAAGGATGCTGACAGATGGGGCAAGCCTGTCTCTGCTCTGCTGGGGGCGCTGAAGGCACAGCTGGGTCTGGGCGTTGCAGCAATCGGCGGTAAGGACTCCATGTCCGGTACTTTCGAACAGCTGACTGTTCCTCCTACACTGGTATCCTTCGCAGTTACCGATGAACATGTAGACAACATCATCTCTCCGGAATTCAAGGAAGCTGGCCATAAGGTTTACCTGCTGAAGCCGCAGCTGGACGAAGAAGGTCTGCCAACTGCAGAATCCCTGATGAAGCTGTACGATGAAGTATTCGCACTGACATCCACCGGTAAGGCAGTGGCTGCATGGACTCCTGCATTCGGCGGTGTGGCAGAAGGTATCCTGAAGATGGCTATCGGTAACGAACTGGGCTTCAAGTATGAAGCAGGCATTTCCAACGAAGAAATCTTCGGTTACAACTACGGTGCGTTCATCCTGGAAGTAACTGCTGATGCAGAAGTTCCTGCTGGCGCAGTTCTGCTGGGTGAAGTTACTGAAAAGTACGACATCGTAAGAGGCGAAGAAGAAATCTGCCTGTGCGCTCTGGAAGAAGCTTATGAAGACAAGCTGGAATCCGTATTTACCTGCAACCTGGAAATGCCAGGCAAGGAAATCGAAACCTTCACATACAATGTTAAGGAAGAAGAAAGAAAGATTTGTGCACCTGCTCTGAAGGTTGCAAAGCCTAAGGTTCTGATTCCTGCATTCCCTGGTACAAACTGCGAATACGACACTGCTATGGTAATGGAAAAGGCCGGCGCTGAAGCAGAAATCTTCGTAGTAAGAAACATGACTTCTGAAGCGGTAATCCAGTCCGTAGAAGAATTCGCAGCTAAGCTGAAGACTGCTCAGATGGTATTCATCCCTGGCGGCTTCTCCGGCGGTGACGAACCGGACGGTTCTGCAAAGTTCATCACAGCATTCTTCCGTAACGAACTGATCAAGGAAGGCGTAACTGACCTGCTGGAAAACAGAGACGGTTTAATGGCTGGTATCTGTAACGGTTTCCAGGCACTGGTTAAGCTGGGTCTGGTACCTTACGGCAAGATTATCGACACCGATGCAAACTGCCCAACTCTGACTTACAACACTATCGGCCGTCACCAGTCCAAGCTGGTTCAGACCAGAATCGCTTCCAATAAGTCTCCATGGCTGGCAGCAACCAAGCCTGGCGAAATCTACACTGTAGCAATTTCCCACGGCGAAGGCCGCTTCCTGGCAAACGAAGACGTGGTGAGACAGCTGGCTGCAAACGGTCAGATTGCAACCCAGTACGTTGACTTTGACGGTAAGCCAACTGATCAGATTCAGTTCAACCCTAACAACTCCGTATACGCTATCGAAGGTATCACTTCCCCAGACGGCAGAGTATTCGGTAAGATGGGTCACTCCGAACGTATCGGCTACGGTCTGTATAAGAATGTAATCGGCGAATTCGACATGAAGATGTTCGAATCTGCAGTAAAGTACTTCAAGTAAAACATTCCCACCGCAAGGAGGGTAAATAATATGATTAAAATCAATTATGATAAATGCGTTGGGTGCCTTAAGTGCACCCGCGTATGCATCTGGACCATCATCGAAGAACGTGACGGTAAGCCTTACGTTCTGGAAGATAAGACCCGCGGCTGTGCAAAATGTATGCACTGCGGCATTGTCTGCCCGAAAGGGGCCATCGAGTTCAATGATGCGCCGATGATGATCGGGGAAGATAAGCCGATTGTGTCTGATACCTTTGCTGAGGACATGGAAAGTTTCCTGCTGACTCGCCGGTCTTACCGGGACTTCCGCGAGGAAGAAGTGGATGAAGCAATTATCCGCAAGGCTCTGGAAACAGCTGCCTGGGCACCAAGTGCCAAGAACCAGCATCCGACCAAGTACTATGTGGTACAGGGAAGAGAAAAAGTGGATGCGGTTATGAGCTGCATCGTGGACTACATCAGGGAAACCGGAGAAAGTCCGGAAGTTCTTTCTGAGCTGGAGCGTGGAAATAATCTGGTTCTGGGCCATGCACAGTCCCTGATTCTGGCATACAGCCGGAACAATGCGATCAATGCACCGCAGGACACAGCACTGGCTCTGGACTATGCGGATCTGATGCTGCAGTCCAGAGGTGTGGGAACCTGCTGGGCGGGCTATCTTACCCGTTTTGCGAATAAAATCCCGGCACTGCAGGAAATGTTCCCGCTGCCGGACAATAACAGCTTCTACGGCGCTCTCCTGGTGGGATGGCCGAAGGAAGACTATCTGTACATTCCACAGCGTCTGAAACGTGCAGATATCACATTTGTGAAATAAAATGAAATGCAATGCCTGCGGAAGGCCTGCTGTGATGAGCAGCGGACCGGCCGCAGGCTGAGCTGTATATGGAAAAGGGTATTTTGATTAGGGAAAAGGAAGGTGACGGAATTATGGAAGGAAAACCGGATAAAAAGTTTTTGAATACCATGCTGCTGATTCTCTTTGGAGTGGGCTTCTATGTGGGACTGTCCAATCTGCCGGTTGTGGCGGAAAGCATCTGGGCAGTGGTATCCCTGTTTACGCCGCTGATTGTGGGCGGTGTGATTGCATTCATACTGAATGTGCCCATGCACTTCTTTGAGAAGCAGTGCGATAAGATATATAATAAGAAGAAAATTAAACTGCTGAAGACGGCTAAAGGGCCAATCTGCCTGGTTGTGACCCTGATTGCCTTTGTGGCTGCCATCAGCCTGATTGTCAGTGTTATTGTTCCGAATCTGGTGGATTCCATCACAACCCTGGCTGAAGGGGTGAAGGAAAATCTGCCGGTGTGGATTGACTGGCTGAAGCAGCATCAGATTGATACCACATTCATCGAAAATGCCCTGGCAAAGATTGATGTGCAGTCCGTTCTCAATGAGCTGCAGAGCAATCTGGGCCGTATTCTCTCCTCTGCGGGAAGTGCGGCAGGCAGTGTGGTGGGCGTCCTGTCCAATCTGGCCTTCGGACTGATTTTTGCCATCTACATTCTGATGAGCAAGAAGAAGCTGGGAATCCAGGCAAAACAGCTGGTCTACGCATACCTGAAAAAATCCTGGGCGGATGATATCTGCGATGTGGCATCCCTGACCTATAAGACTTTCAGCAGCTTCCTGTCAGGACAGTGCCTGGAAGCATGCATTCTGGGCGGCATGTTCTGTGTTGTTCTGCTTATCGGCAGATTCCCGTGTGCTGTCACCATCGGTGTAATTATCGGTTCCATGGCCCTGATTCCGTTTATCGGAGCGTTTATCGGCCTGGCTTTCGGTATCCTGCTGGTTCTGGTGGAAGCACCTGCCAAAATCCTTTGGTTCATCATTATTTTCTTCGTCGTACAGCAGATTGAAGGCAATTTGATTTATCCGAAGGTTGTTGGAGGCTCTGTCGGCCTTCCTGCCATTTGGACACTGCTGGCGGTCGTAGTGGGGGGAAGTGTTTCCGGTATTTTCGGAATCATCGTCTTCATCCCGCTCTTCTCGGTCATCTACGCACTGATCCGCAGAAGCGTACACAGCCGGCTTAAGGATAAAAAGATTCGTATTGAAGGCTAAAAACGGACCTGATAAACTCAAATAGAAAAAAGTTGAAAAAAGCAAGTATTTTTTAAAAAAAGTACTTGCTTTTTGTTTTAACTTGTAGTATACTAAGTTTTGTTCGGTGAGAGAACAGAAAGTAAATATGCGGTCTTGGCGGAATTGGTAGACGCGCACGGTTCAGGTCCGTGTGAGGCACACTCATGGGGGTTCGACTCCCTTAGACCGCACCATTTTCTTTACTTTCTGAATATCTTACGAATGCGCGGTCTTGGCGGAATTGGTAGACGCGCACGGTTCAGGTCCGTGTGAGGTACACTCATGGGGGTTCGACTCCCTTAGACCGCACCACTATGAAAGCAGATGCGAATGCATCTGCTTTTTTCTTTTTCTGAAGCCAGGGAAGGCGGATTTTGCCGGAAAAAGTGGTTTACAGTAAAAAGTTTCACTTACCTCTCTGTGAATTTCTGTGTTATAATTAGGTGAGAGGCGAAAGGAGGCTTTTTATGTATCAGGTAGGAGACTGGATCTTTTATGGAAACACGGGAGCTTGTCAGGTTACTGATGTTTCGGAACGGAAACTTCCCGGCATGGACAAGGAAATGCTTTATTATACACTGCGGCCTCTGGAAGACAGCTGCAGTATTTCTACTCCTGCAAACGGAAAAATCTTTACCCGCCCGCTGATCACGAGAGAAGAGGCGGAAGCACTGATAGACGCTATTCCTGAGATTGATGCGCAGGCATATCACAACCCTGTACTGCGCCAGTTATCGGAACATTACGAAAAGTCACTGAATACTCATGACTGTCTTTCGCTGATTAAAATGACCATGTCGATTCATGCGAAAAAGGAAGCTGCAGTCAGCCAGAAAAAGAAACTGGGTGCTGTAGATGAAAAGTTCATGAAGCGTGCGGAAGATCTGCTTTTTGGGGAGCTTTCCGTTGCACTCGGCATCCGCAAAGCAGAAGTGGCAGATTACATTTCACGCAGGCTCGGAGAAGAATAAATACAGTCTGGTTTAAGATTATATGAGAAGAGAAAAAGCAGCTTCACCCTGATATGCTCCCTCTTAGGTAGACAAGTGAAATAATATAACTTGTATACTTAGGAGGGAGTTTTTCTATGGGACGAAAAGCAAAGTATTCATTCGATGTGAAGATAGACATTGTGATGC
>JAFYKS010000071.1 GCA_017537495.1 Bacillota bacterium
GACAGAGACTGAAATAAAAACGCGGCTTCGGCCGCAACAGGAGCTTAGACTATGAAATCGTACATTCACTTTATATGTCACGGGGTGACCGAGGGCAATGCCAACCGCTGGTTCTACGGCTGGGCCGATGTGAATCTGCTGCCGGAGGGCGTGAAAGAACTGAAGAGACTTCGGGATGCGGGGACTTACCCGCCGCTGTTGGATGCGGACTGCTACACCTCCGGTATGCGCCGGACGGAACAGACCTTTGAAATCATCTACGGCGATGTGCCGCACCGTCAGATTCCTGCCATGAAGGAACTGAACTTTGGTCAGTGGGAGTGCAAAACCTGGGAAGAGCTGAAGGACATCCCTGGCATCATTAACCTGCTGGGAGATATGAACGGCACCACCGAATATCCGGACGGCGAATCCCCTTATGGTTTCCGTCAGCGTGTTCTGGGCGGGCTGGAAGAGCTCCGCGGCTATCACCGTCTGAAAGAACTGTCTCACCGTCACAGCGGTCAGGATGCAGTGTCCATCATGGTATGCCACGGCGGCGTGATTTCGGGCTGCATGCAGCACCTGTTCCCGGAAGGAAAGGAAAACTACTGGAACTGGCTGCCCCAGCCGGGCCACGGATACACCGTGTATTTCGAAGAGGGAGAACCTGTAAGTTATGAAGAATTTTGATTTTCCACTGGACCGGTTCCTTACGGAACTGGAAACTGTAATTAATATGGACAGCGGAACGTCGGATCTGGAAGGCTGCCGGAAGGTGGCCTCTTTTTATAAGGGGCGCATGAAGGAGGCCGGTCTTCTGACCCAAAACCTCTATTTCGAGGACGAAAATGCCAACCCTGTCATCGGAGCCATTACGCCTGTCTGCGCCCGTCCCCGTATGAACGGCAAGCCATACGACTTCCTGCTGGTGGGGCACATGGACACGGTCTTTCCTTCCGGCACTGCTGCGGCACGTCCATTCCGCCTGGAGTACGAAGACGGCCGCCCTGTGCGTGCTTATGGTCCGGGAACGGTGGACATGAAAGCGGGCGCGTTGCTGATGATTTATATCGCTGAGTATCTGACCGCACATCATCCGGAGCTGCGTATTGCCCTGCTGCTGAACAGCGACGAAGAAACCGGTTCCGCAGGTTCTCTGGAAAAACTGCTCTTCTGGGGCGGTCAGGCTGAATATACCTTTGTCTTCGAGGGCGGCCGCAAGCAGGACCAGTTTGTTTCTCAGCGCAAAGGATGCAATAAATACGAAATCCGCGTCTCCGGCGTGGCTGCTCATGCAGGAACTGCACCGTGGAATGGAGCCAACGCCATCGTCCAGATGGGCCACCTGGTCACTGCACTGGATGCTTTGAAAAACTACAGCCGCGGAACCTCCGTAAATGTTGGCCTGATCAGCGGCGGTACCGCCCTCAATGTGGTGCCCGACAGCTGCACGGCCCAGATGGAAGTCCGCTATAGCGATCCGAAAGAAATGACACGGGTGAAACGTGTCATCGATAAACTGTCTAGGCGCCGCCCTGATGTAGAAGGTACCAGAGTGGAATTCGAACTGCTGCGGTCCACTCCGCCGCTCCAGGAATTCGCCTACACCCGGAAGCTGATGGATAAGATGCGTGCCTACGGCCCGCAGTATCAGGCTGATTTGCAGGCGCTTGTGGACAGCGGCCTTCTGCCGGAAGACTGTCCGGCATATCCGGTGGACTTTGTAGCAGCGGGAGGACTTTCCGATGCAAACCGCCTGGCAGCCTGCCACCTTCCGATTATTGACGGATGCGGTCCCGGCGGCGGCAACCCGCACCGGCCGGATGAGTTTCTGACCATCGACACAGTGGTGAAGCGCTTCATATACTTTACCGGCCTGCTGCCGTGGATGAAACAATAAAAGAAAGGACTGAGCCCCGTTTCATACAGGATTCAGTCCTTTTTCATCTTTTTTATTCTGTTATGATTTCAATCTGGACCATCTTCATGGCCTCCAGAGCTGTATTGTGGCTCTCCTCTGTTACCCCTGCACAGCAGGAACCGTCCAC
>JAFYKS010000001.1 GCA_017537495.1 Bacillota bacterium
ATCCACGATTTTTGTAAGAGATATTGTGAGCAGAATCTGGCCGAAGCTGAGCAAGGGAGATGCGTATATCAAAGCAATGCGCATCACCATGCTGGTGGTGCTGATGGGCTGTGCATCTGTGGCAGTTCTTTTGCCGGGAGCACTGATTAATGACCTGGGCTTCCTGTCCATGGGTCTCAGAGGAACGGTAGTATTCATCCCGCTGACCCTGGCCCTGTTCTTCAAGGGCAGATTCCATTATAAGCCGGTGCTGGTTTCCATGATCGCAGGACCTGCCGTAATGCTTTTCAGCAACCTGGTATGGTCACCGGTGGATCCGCTGATTGGAAGCATTCTGGTTTGCCTGTTTATCTGTATGTTTGGCTACCGCAGCAGAGAGGAGCATAAAATATGAGTACACTGAAATCAATTGAAACTGAAAGACTGATTCTGAATAAATGGACCCTGAGTGATGAGGACATCGACGGCCTCTATGCTTTTGCAAGCAATCCGAACGTGGGTCCCAATGCAGGCTGGAAGCCTCACGAAAGCAGAGAGGAATCCAGAGAAATCATTGAAAATGTATTCCTCCCGTACCATGTATGGTCCATCCGTGATAAGGCAACGGGCAGAGTAATCGGAAACATCGGTCTGGAACCGGACCGCCGCCGCGAGGATGTGAACAGCATGGAAGTAGGCTATTCTCTGGCAGAAGACTGCTGGGGCAAAGGCTACATGACGGAGGCCTGCAATGCGGTAGTGGATTTCGCTTTCCGCGAATTCGGCCTGGTAGTTATCGGAATTTGTACCGGACCGGAAAATGTACGGTCCCAGAGAGTCATCGAAAAGTGCGGTTTCGTATTCGAAGGACGCCAGAGAAAAGGCTATCATATCTTCGACGGCACAGACCGTGACAATATGGTTTACTCCATGACCAGAGAGGAATGGGAGGCAAAATAATGCAGAAGATCAAGCGATTCTTTCTGAAGGTGCTTCTCCTGGCAATCGTGCTGGCCATTGTGGCCGTTTTGATGGTTATGACCATCAGCAATCAGGTGAAGAACCGTACGGAAGATGACATTACATACATCGTAACAGGCGAAGTTAAGATTAATCCGGTGAGCCTTCATCAGCTGAACCAGTTTGATGCAGACTGCATCCTGGTTCTGGGCGCAGGTCTGAAAGATGCAGAAACTCCAAGTGACATGCTGAAAGACCGGCTGGACGTGGGCATCGAATTATACAAACAGGGTGTGGCACCGAAGATTTTGCTCAGCGGAGACAACGGGCAGGTGGAACACAATGAAATCCATGTCATGCTGAATTACGCCAAAAATGCAGGGGTGCCGGAAGAGGACATTTTCTGTGACCACGCGGGATTCAGTACTTATGACTCCATGCACCGGGCGGGCAGCATTTTCGAGATTGAGCGTGCTGTGGTTGTAACCCAGCAGTACCACGAGTACCGGGCACTGTACATCGGAAAGAAGCTGGGGTTGGAAGTTCTGGGCGTGGCATCGGATCAGAGAAATTATTTCGGCGGTATGTACCGAGAAGGAAGGGAAACTCTGGCCAGATTCAAAGATTTCTTTAAGGCACTGATTAAGGCAGACCCTGCACTGGGAGGCGAGGCAATTCCAATCAGCGGAAGCGGCCTGGTAAGCCACGGCGAGTAGAAGAAAAGGAAATATTTAAGCAGCAGATGCATAGTATGTAGAGGGCAGGAATGCCCTCTATTTTTATATAAAGATTGGGGATAAGCTATGATTTATCTTGATAACGGTGCCACGTCCTTTCCCAAGCCGAAGGGCATGATGGCAGCCATGGAAGAATGTATCATGAAGTACTGCGGCAATCCCGGGCGTTCCGGCCATGAAATGGCACTGATGACAGGGGAAGCGGTGTACCGGGCCAGGCAGGCGGTGGCAGAAGTCTTCGGAGTAGAGGACGGCTCCCGGCTGATCTTCACAAAAAACACCACGGAAGCACTGAACATGGGGATCCGGGGGTTTTTGCGGGATGGGGATCATGTGATTACCACATCCATGGAGCACAACTCTGTGCTGCGGCCGCTAAAGTGGATGGAAAAGCGGGGCATCAGCCAGTCCATTGTCCGGGCGGACCGGGACGGCAGCATCCGTGCCTCTGACCTGGAAAAGTGCATTACCGGTAAAACACGTATGATTATCGTCACAGCTGCGTCCAATGTGACTGGGACGCGTATGCCGCTGGAGGAAATCGGGCGGATCTGCCGCCGTCACGGAGTTCTGTTCATGGTGGACGGAGCGCAGGGGGCAGGTTCCATGGAACTGGATGTGGAAAAGCATCATATCGACCTGCTGGCATTTCCCGGGCATAAGGGCTTGCTGGGACCGCAGGGTACGGGAGGACTTTATGTGAGTCCGGATCTGGAACTGGAGCCGCTGATGCAGGGCGGAACGGGAACGGAATCACGGAGCCGTCTGCAGCCGTCGGAACTTCCGGATGGATTCGAGGCGGGGACCATCAATGCACCGGCCATCATTGGACTGGGATATTCTGCAGCTTACGTGAACCGGATTGGTGCGGAAACCATCG
>JAFYKS010000072.1 GCA_017537495.1 Bacillota bacterium
GTATGGTTTCGATACCGCGAACATCCACACCCAGCTCTTCAAGGTGTCGCACAGCCCCCTGTCCCATGTGATCTTCGCCGACCACGGAAATCATGGCCGCAGAACCGCCTGCTCTCGCCACGTTTTCCACAATATTACGTCCTACACCGCCGAAAGACATCTCAATCCGGCCCGGATTGGAGTCTTCCTTCACCAGCGGTTTAAAAGGACTTCCTTCAATATCAATATTAATTCCGCCTATTACTGTAATATTTGCCATACTGTCTCCTGCTAATCTACAAACACGCTTCCGCCGATAAACTCTCTCAGAATCGAGTTGTTTACAATGGCTGAATCATCCTCTATGGTCCGGAAGAAACGAAGCATACAGAGCATTCTCTGTGCATCAGAGTATTCCGGTTCATCCGGTCCTATATCCGCCAGCAGCGGAGCCGCATACTTTTTCAGTACACTGATTTCATACAGGTGTACCGAGTTAAACATGACATCCGCCTCATTGCTGTAAGGGAAAATGTTCTTATCTTCCCCCGCACGCACCTTCGGCCAGCTGGAGATGGTGTGCTGTGCAGAATGGCCTCGGTACTTGTAGTCACGGACCATACGCCGCAGCATACGGTGGTCGGTAGTCACGATACGATTATGACTGTCGATGTTCAGCGCTGTCAGCGGGCTGATATAAATCTTGAACTTAGCTTCCTTCGGAATTTCTGCCGTCAGCTCTTCGTTAAGGGCATGAATCCCCTCGATGACGATCGGCTGACTGGATCCGATGGAAGTAATACGCTTACCGAATTCTTTGTGACCTGTGAGGAAGTTAAAGCTTGGAAGATCCACTTCCTTTCCTGCCAGAAGGTCATTCATGTTCCGGTTGAAGAGCCCGATGTCCACGGCTGCCAGATTTTCAAAATCTTTTTCACCGAATTCATCCAGCGGCGTCTCTTCCCGTTCCACAAAGTAATCGTCTGTGCCCATATACAGCGGATTCAGTCCGTTTACCCGGAGCTGAATGCACAGACGCTGTGCAAAGGTCGTCTTCCCGGAGGATGACGGTCCGGCAATCAATATAATACGTTTTTTCTGCTTCGTAATCATATCTGCAATCTCGACGATGCGCTGATTATGAAGTGCCTCCGAGAGCTGAATCAGATCGCGTGCCTGACCGCTTTCAATCTTGCGGTTCAGGTCGGATACATAGTGCACACCCATGAGTTTGCCCCAGCGGTGCTGTTCTCCGAAGGTTTTGTAAAGTGTAGTCTCATCCACAAACTCCGGAATCACATCCGGTGCGGAAGGATGAGGGAATCGGAGCAGTACGCCCCGCTTGTATTTCATCACCTGGAAATGCTGCAGATATCCGGCAGACGGCACCATCAGACCATAGAAAAAGTCTCGGTACCCATCCAGGGAATAAAACATGGTTCCGCCGCAGGCGCAGCCTTTTCCGTCCTGAAGGAGTCGGATTCTTTCCGGCTGACCGCTTTTATGGAAAAGTTCTTCCGCTTCTTCCAGGCTTACCATTTCTCTTACAATCGGCACATCTGCATCCACAATCTGACGCATCCGTTTTTCGATCTGCTGAACCTGGTCATCACTTAAAGCTTCCCCTGTTTTAATCTCCGTATAAAGTCCGCGGTTCAGGGAATTTTCTATATCAACCGATACATCTCCCAGTACATCCTGTACCGCTTTCAGATAAAGCAGAATCAGGCTGTTCTGGTAAATAATATTGGCAGCCTGCGTTCTCATGTCCAGAAATTCCACCCGGCAGTCACCTTCCAGATGAGTTTCCAGGGATTCCACATTGTTATTCACCTTTCCTGCCAGAACAGTATATGGCAGCTGTTCCTTATATGTATGATACAGTTCTTCCAACGTAATGCCAGCAGCAGTTTCCACTTCAAAAAAGTCTGCTCTGGGCTGAAGTTTCAGCTGAATTTTCATGTCATACACCCCCTGCGAAAGAATTTGCATGCTTTTGCACATGGATATGAATATTATATCATACTTCTCAGGTTTTGTGGCAAAATATCTGCGAAAGGAGTGATTACTTTGAAAAAACTGATACTCATCCTGATGATTGTCGGCGGCCTGAACTGGGGTCTGGTGGGAATTCTGAACTTCAACCTGGTAACAACCATCTTTGGTCCGAATTTCGCACTTATCACCAGAATCATCTACGCGCTGGTGGGCGTTGCCTCTCTCTACGGGATTACCTTCCTTTTCAGCGACGAACGCCGTCAGCACGCATAGAGAAGACCTGCCTTCGGGCAGGTTTTCTTTTTTAAAAAACTGATAATTTTTATCGTTTTAATTTTATTTTAATTTTTTCACTGTATAGTATAGCCATAAACAGAATAAAGGGGGACAACATCATGAAAAAGAACTTAAAGAAAATTTTAGTGCTGAGCCTCTCTCTGGCACTGGCGATTACATTAATTCCTGCTTCTGCAGATACCGCTTACGCAGACGACGATTTCCGAATCTCCAATGCATCTCAGCTGGCAAAGGTCACCAATCTTAAAGCAAGAGACCGCAGCAACGATGAAATCGAACTGGCATGGACTCCGGTTGAAGGTGCCAGCGGCTACCAGGTATCCCGCTACTCCGTAAAGGACAGCAAGTGGATTAACCTGGGAGTATCCGATGATAACGATTACGAAGCGGAATATCTGCTTTCCGCAAGCGTATACAGCTTCCGTGTAAGAGCTTTCGCAGTCAATGCGGAAGGCCAGAAGACTTACGGCAGCTGGTCCAAAACCTATAAGACCTGTACCCGTCCAGACGAAGTAAGACAGCTGCAGGTTTCTGCAAAGACCGAAAATACAATCACACTGAAGTGGAACTCCGTAAAGCGCGCTGACGGTTACCAGGTTTACCTCTGGGACAGCGCATCCGGTCAGTGGGAACGCCTGATTAACACCAGCAAGACTTCCTATAAGGCTTCCGGTCTGAAGAAGGGCACTTCCTACCAGTTCCAGATCCGCCCATACCGCAACGCAGTTGACTCCAGATACTATGGCGAATTCGAAGACATCTCCGCAAAAACTTCTTCCGGCGCTGCAGCATCCTCTTCTGACATCCTCAGCAAGAGCAAGGCTCAGAGCATCGTGCTGGCAGATGCAGGTGTAAGCTCCTCTGCAGCAAAATTCATCAGAGTGGAACTGGACCGTGATGATGGAACCAGAGTATATGAAATCGAATTCACTGCCGGTGATCTGGAATACGAATACGAAATCAACGCCGTAACCGGCAAAATCAGAGACAGAGACGTAGATTCCATTTGGGATTAATATATCGAAAAAGTCATTCGCCTCCAAACAGAAAGGGCTGCAGATACCTGCAGCCCTTTTCTTATTCAGTTTCCGGCTGTGTTTCAGCCTCTGTTTCTTCTTCCGGCGGACAGCAGAACACCGCTTCTGCAGGCAGATCCTCGAATTCCACCACTTCAGCAGGTGTTTCCAGAATCTCACCCGTTTCCGGTTCCACCAGAATCATATCCGCAGGCGCAGGAGTCTCCTGCTGCTTACCGTAGCCGGTAAGCCAGCGGTACAGGGACCGCTGAAGCAGACGCGCCTCTTCATGGCGGAGCGTAATGCCCTTAGCCATCCTCTGATGATCCGGTGACCACTCACGGATATCCAGCTTGGCCGGCTTCCCGTTCCAGGAAACAAGATTCAGCTCTTTTTTCCAGCCGTTCTGGGACTCGGACAGAACCCCCAGATATCTCTCAATGACGAACGAAATTTCTCTGTTACCTTCTGTAACCATATTAATCTCCTTCCCCATTTCCCTTTGCAGTTTTATACTACCATAGCTGGAATATTCTGTCAATTATCAGATTTATTTGTTTACTTTTTCAATTGCTGCCAGAATTCGTGCAGGAAGTCTTCTGCAGTCTGCTTCTGTGATGGACGCAATACTGATACGCACGCCCATGGTCAGCGGAATGGTAAAGATGCCTTCCTTTTCCAGTTCTGCACCGACAGCATCCGGATTTTCACATGGTACGGAAGCGAAGAAGCCTGCATCGAATGGAACAATTTCCAAACCAGCTTCCTTTGCAGCCGCTTCGAAAGCCTTGCCGCGGCGCAGCAGCATGTCACGGAAGCCTGCACGTTCTTCCTGGATACGAGCCAGGAGAGCCGGATCTTCGTAGATTTTGCTCAGCATAACCTGTGGTGCGCGGGTACAGTTGGACCATGCAGCACGTGCGGAGTATTCACATACTTTGCGGAATTCATCAGCAATTTCTTCAGTTTCTGCCATACAGATCATGGCGCCGCAGCGCATGCCGTACAGAGTGAAGGACTTGGAGAAGCTGTATGCAATGACTGGCAGGATGTTTTCGCCCATAGAGTCCAGTACAGGCAGGAATGCTCTGTATTCTTCTGCTTCGCCTGCGAAGTCCAGATAAGCCACGTCAACCAGCAGTGTTACCTTCTTATCTTCCGGAACGCGGTCCAGAACAGAAGCTACTTCTTCCCATTCATCCACAGTGAGTGAGTATCCGGTTGGATTGTGAGCCGGAGTGTTCAGAATAATTACCAGACGGTCCTGTACTTCCAGCAGTGCCATTACCTGCTTTTCAAAATCTTCCGCATTGAAGGTGCCAGCTTCATTTACCAGCTTGAAGGTGTGCAGGCTTCTGCCGATTTCACCAGCAATGGTACCGTAAGGTCCCCAGTACCAGTCAGTCAGCAGAACCTTGTCACCAGGTTCGGAATAGTTTGCAATAGTATTGTGGATTGCACCGGTACCGCCAGGGGTCGCTACAGCCACAGTATGGCGTTTTGGTTCATAGCTGCCGAAGGTATCCTTCAGAACAGCTGCCTTATATCCCGGAATACCGCCGATTGGTGCATATTCCGCAAA
>JAFYKS010000073.1 GCA_017537495.1 Bacillota bacterium
ACGGCCTGTACAAGGGGAAACCTTGCGGCCGCAGTCTATTTCTTTTCAACGAATTTCGGGCCTTTCAGCTTGCAGATCTTATCCTGGCAGTTTGCACACTTCAAAGTGGCATTGGATCCTTCCCAGAACCGTTCCGGATGTTTCAGCAGGGTCAGTTCCCAGCGAAGCATCACAATCAGACTGGTAAAGAACAAGCTCCACGTAAAGAAGTTTCTGATAAACAGCATCGGTGTGCACATCATGAAGTGTCCCCAGTTAAAGATGCGGCAATTCACACAGCATTTATTCTTCAGGAAGAAACTCTGGAACGGACACCAGACGACCACACAGATCAGGTCCGCCAGATAGAAGAACACGCTGAGCAGCAGCAGTTCTTTCTCTGCGATAACGTCCAGCACATAAAGGGCTCCGAACACTGCATTGAAGCACATCCATACAATCAGCACCCAGATGGCAGCATAATTATTTTTCTGCACATAACGGTGCAGTTCCAGTTCATCACAGTTTTCAACCGGCACGTAGTAATCCGGGAATTCCTTCTTGCTTCCCATGGTTAGGTACTTGCTGTCCGGAAGCATTGCTAAGATCATTTCTATCATGATCAGTCCCCAGACCACATAAACCCATATGTGGTTGATGCCTTCCAGATAAGCATACAGTTCCTCCAGCGGCCGTCCGGACATGATCCAGTCAATTTCGATCTTTTCCGTTACGATAATATCAAAATACTCCGGTGCCCTGAAGTAGGCCCAAAGCACCAGCAGAAAAACCCCGGCCCGGAATGCAAGTTTTGCCAGGTAGACCTGAAACATCCTTCCTTTCGCCAGGGAAGATTTCACAGCGCATCCGTTCATTCTTTCCGTTCAAACTCCTTTTCCATAATGTATTTATACAGTCCCGCAAAATCCCCGCTTTCCAGGGGCAGCTCGAATCCCCCGGCTTCACTGAGCGATTCCAGGTCGTGGGAATCCGATGCCTGTATAATTTTCAGTCCCTCCGGCAGTCCGTCAGGACGGTATTCGCGTATTTCTGCGGCCGGTGTGCAAAGGTCTTCCGGCCAGGCTCCCAGCACAGCAAAAAGGCCATTGGCATCCCGGTCCACATGAGCCGGCCAGCAAAGACCTCCGTACTCTGCCGCAATCTGCGGCAGATCCATGATGGATATATCACAGCCGGTCAGCAGCAGATTATGCTCGATTTCCGGACTTCCGTCGATATGTATGATTTTCTGTTCACCAAAAATATCAGCCCGGTTTGGGATGAAAGGCAGATGCTTTTCCAGCATGGCATCAAATTCCATTGCAGCTTCGAGGCTTGGAAAATAGCAGACACAGTGAATATCTTCTGAAGTATTCACTTCAATACCCGGAATAAAGCCCACACCGTAGCGCCGGGCAGCTTCTGCCGCAGCCGGGCAGTTTTTGGCGCTGTTATGGTCTGTCAGTGCAATCAGTTCCAGACCGCATATCCTGGCCATGCCCACCAGATCGTAAGGATCCATGAAATCACTGCCGCAGGGCGACAGACAGGAATGAAGATGTAAATCTGTCTTCATCACACCAGTCCCTGATGAACAAGACAGGCAGTTTCAAATACAGGAAGAGGGCTTTTCAGCAGGGTCACCTTTCCCTTTGCAGCTTCCACAGCCTCTTCATCAAAGCTGCAGCCTTCTGCCGCAATAACACAGGACACATCCGCCAGGGATGCCACCGCAATCACATTCCGGTTCCCCATGACGGTAACCCAGGCACTGTCTTCCGGAGCTTTCGCCATACATATGGAAAGAAGGTCACAGGTGAACACACTGGTTACCTGACGATCCTCTTCCTGCCATACAATCTCAAACTCCGGAATTTTAACAACATCATTTACTGTCATGTTCTTTCCTTTCACAGGATTCTTCCAGCGTTTTTTCCAGCTGGGCAATCCGTTCTTCATACTTGCGGCATTTACGGAAGATGCACTGTTCTTCCGTTCCGCGTCCCATAATAATATCTTCTGCCAGTGCGTGACAGGATGGTGCACCGCAGACACCGCAGTCCATGCCATTGAACTGTTTTTCCAGTTCTTTGATTTTCATCATCTTGATCATGGCCTGTTTCACATCGCTGTCCAGCTGCAGTGCAGGATTGTAGCGGACCTCTTCATCCAGATGCATGTCGTCTTCCGGCAGGCTTCCTGTCGGAATAGTCGGTGTGACATGATTCATGATGTGGGTAATCCGGGATTTGGCAATGAATGGATTTTCGATGGCCAGCACGCCTCCCACACAGCCTCCCGGACAGGCATTCAGTTCAATAAAACGTGCCTGATGAATTTTTTCGTCTTCCAGTGCTTCCAGCACATCGATGACATTTTCGATGCCGTCTGCATACAGGCTGTGGGAAGCCTGGCTGGCATAAGCTTCACCGCCGGATTTTGCCCAGCCCACACCAAGAGGCCCGGAACGCGCCAGAATCTCTGGCCGGTCTATATTCTTCAGCAGCGGCTGAAGAAGCGGATATACTTCGGAAATGGACAGTACAGCATCCACGTAACTTTCATTTTCACCCAGCGGATGTTTGCTGCTGGTTGCTTTCGCCGGACAGCCTGAAATAAAGATGCAGCCGATCTTTTCTTTCGGCAGACCGGTCTTTTCCATTGCGAGCTTCTTCGCCCACCGCGCTGACAGTTCCATCGGAGAACGGTAGTTCAGCAGATTCGGCAGCAGCGACGGGAACTGGGACCGGATAATCCGAACCACTGTCGGGCAGGATGAACTGATAACGTGGTCAGGCAGACGGTCAAAATACAGATCCTGTGTTACGGCACGGGAAATGGCGTCGCAGGCAACCGAAACTTCAAACACATCATCAAAGCCTAATTTCTTCAGAGCCGTCAGAACAATATTTCTGTCCCGCATTCCCGGAAACTGGGCATAAAGAGTCTGTGCCGGCAGTGCAACGGTATATTCAAATGAGTTCAGAACATCCAGCGTGTCTACCACTGCTTTTTTTGCATGGTAAGGACATACCCGGATGCACTCACCGCAGTCAATACACTTATTTCCGAAAATCACGGCTTTTCCGTTTATAATTCGAATGGCTTCTGTCGGACAGCGCTTCAGGCAGATGGTACATCCGCAGCACTTATCCTTATCCAATGTAACAGAATGTCCTACATATTTCATCTTCTCACCCCTTCAGACCGCAGTATTTACACTGCAACTGACATGGTCAGAGTGGTCCCCTGACCCACTACAGTTTTTATGTCGAGATAGTCTGTATACTTTTTAATATTCGGAAGACCCATGCCGGCACCAAAGCCCAGGCCCCGGACTTTATCCGATGCTGTGGACCAGCCTTCCTGCATAGCCAGATCGATGTCCGGAATGCCCGGACCCACGTCTTCACAGCACACCCTTATTTCGTCAGGAGAAATTTCCACAGTGATTTTGCCGCCGCGGGCATGAATCACCATATTGATTTCGGCTTCGTACATTGCCACTGAAACACGGCGGATAATCTCCGGCGGAAATCCCAGAGATTTCAGCGTTCTCTTCACATCACCGGATGCTTCACCCGCACCGGAAAAGTCGTCGGCAGAAACGGTATATTCTAGAATCATCGGTTCCATGACTATTCATCCCCACTTTTCAGTCCTGCATCATGCAGAATTCCACAGGCAGTGAACATTCTCTTATCTGTAGACATGAGTACGATAGACCGTTCTTCTGCCAGCTTGATCATCGCCTCTGTCGGTTCCTTTCCGCGGACAAAAACGAGACACATAATGTCCATCATTTCCGCTGTCCGGATTACCTGCGGATTCACCAGGCCGGTGAGCAGAACAGCCTCATTTTCTGCATAGGCCAGTACATCACTCATCAGATCACAGCCGAATCCGTTGTGAACTTCTCTCTCCAGCATTGCTTCTCCGGTATAAAGTTTTGCGTCTAAAAGTTGGGATATTTCTCTTATTTTCATAGTCAAAGTCCTCCGGTTATAGTGTCTAAAGTATAACAAATTAGGCAAGACAAATCAATCTTTTATGATGTATAATATAGCCACACAAATCGCTGATATATACGCAAAGGAGGGCAATTTGCCATGATGCCTGAACTATCACTGAACATACTCGATGTAGCACAGAATTCGGTTACCGCCGGAGCTTCTCTGATTCAGATATCCATTCTGGGCGACACAGGTTCTGACCGTCTGACGATACGTATCGAAGACAATGGCTGCGGCATGACCGAAGCACAGCTCCAAAGGGTAACGGACCCA
>JAFYKS010000003.1 GCA_017537495.1 Bacillota bacterium
CCACTGCGGACTCCCAGCTGCTGGTTGCTTCCAGCTCTTTCACTTCTGATATCTACAAGCCAATCATCCGTAAGGATGCAAGCGAAAAAGAAGTGCTGTGGGTTGGACGTATCGTGGTGCTGATTGTAGCCATCATCGGTTACTTCATCGCATCCTCCAAAGCGGAAGGTGCTCAGGCTATCATGAATCTGGTAGAAAATGCATGGGCAGGCTTCGGTTCTGCATTTGGACCTACTATCATCCTGTCCCTGTTCTGGAGACGCTTCACGTATAAGGGTGCAGTTGCCGGCGTTGTAACCGGTGCTGTTGTAGACGTACTGTGGCTGGCATTCATGTCCCACACCGGCATCTACGAAATCATTCCTGGCTTCGCATGCAGCCTGATTGCAGCAGTGGTATTCACTCTGACCGATAAGGAACCTGGCAAGGAAATTCAGGAAATCTTCGACAAGGCAACTTCTGAAGGATATAACGAATAATTTCAGAGATTTCTTACGGCCGCCCCGGCAGTGATATGTACCCAGATTCCTGGACACATAAATATTTGAACTAGGCACACATGGATGCTTCCCTGTATTTCATAGGAGGCATCCATTTTGTTTTCGCCTGGATTCGTTCGTTGTTGTAATAGTCAATATAATCTTTAACGGCTTTCGAAAAAGTTTCAAATGAATCATAACATCTTTCGTATCCATAATACATCTCATTTTTCATCCGCCCAAAGAATGTTTCCATAATGCAGTTGTCATAACAGTTGCCTTTTCGGGACATGGATTGGATAATACCATGTTCTTTTAGTTTGTTTCTAAAATACGCATGCTGATATTGCCAGCCCTGATCCGAATGCAAAATCAGCCCTTTTACACATGGGAATTTTTCGAAAGCAGCATTCATCATCCGTTGAATCTGTCCAAGGTTTGGACTCAATGATAAATCATAGGAAACCACTTCGTTTGTGTTCATATCCAAAATTGGAGATATGTAACATTTTCCCCAGGTAAAACTGAATTGAGACACATCTGTAGTCCATTTCTGTAATGGTGCAGTTGTACTGAAATCCTGATTGATGATATTTTCGGCAACTTTTCCAACTTCACCTCTATATGAGTGATACTTTTCTTTTGGTCGTTTCCCAACAAGGCCCATTCTGTGCATGAGTCTTTGAATTCGCTTATGATTTACATTACGGCCACGATTTACAAGCTCCCTGTGAATTCGTCTAACGCCATACCTGCCTTTATGATGTTCAAATACTTCTTTGATTTCATCCATTAACATTTGATTGCGTAACTCAACCACATCCACTTTGTTAATTTCGAAGTAGTAAGTCGATTTGGCTAATTTCATTGCTTTGAGCAGATATTTTAATTGGTATCCTTGTTCGCGGAGTTCCTTGACAATCGCTGCTTTTTCGCCTTGAGTCGCGCAGCTTCCTTTTCTTCTCTCAAGGCGATTTCTTTTTTTATGACTTCGTTTTCTGTCTGAATATATTTAATTTCAGCACGTAGTCTAATCAATTCTTCACGTTCCGACTCTGTAAGTGGGGCTGGATTGGATTTCTTTTTCATTAGGGGCTCCTTATTGGTCCTGCCAGATTTCTTATTTACAAGGCCATTATACCCCCAAATATCATATTTGCGAACCCATTGATGTAGCATACCTTCACTAATCTTGTTTTCGAGTGCTACTGATTGTACAGCCTGCCCCGCTTTAACCTGCATAATTAAGTCTATCTTTTCATCCGGTGACCATTTCCGATATTCTGTCATAGGTCTTAAAGCTTCATATCCATGGAGTTCTACAAGCCTGGACCATTGACGAACTTTGCTGCGAAATGACATTTGGGATACCCCCTCTGGCGTCTCTGGATATACACCATTCCGATACGACTCAACACATTCCACTTTAAATTTGTAATTGTACCGCATAGAAAAACCCCCTCTACTGGTTTTGTCCAGTAAAGGGGGTACATATCACTTTCGGGGTGGTCTTTTTTACGTCCCTAAAAGAATTAAAATATACATTATGTATCAAGTACTATATTGACGACAAAAGCAAAATATTATATAATACTTTTTGAAGAAAACGGTACAACGCATAGGTTATGCAGCTTGACTGGAAAGGAGAATGTGGAATAGTTATGAGAAGCACAAGTATTCGAATGGTAAAAGCCAGAGAGGTATTAGACTGCAAAGGAAAACCTGCAATCGAAGTGGATGTATATACAGAAGGTGGTGCCATGGGCAGAGCTTCCTCACCATCAGGGATTTCTGCAGGCAGAAGAGAAGCATTCGTTCTGCGAGATGGAGATTTATCCAGATATGGCGGAATGGGTGTGCAGAAAGCCGTGAAGTTTGTTGAAACGGAGATTGCCCCTGCACTTGTAGGAATGGATATTTTC
>JAFYKS010000074.1 GCA_017537495.1 Bacillota bacterium
GATTTTGTCATCGGTATGCAGGGGATACCGTTTCTTTCTGTACTGAAAAACCTTTTCGCGCAGGCTGCTTTCAGCTTCCTCCGGCTTTTCATGAGCAAGAAGATTGAGAACATTTTTTCCTTCAAAATTACCTTCTTCCGTCATGCCGTAATGTGAGGCAAAAGTTCTTCCGTCTTTTGGACCCAGCAGCTTTATGATCTCATCATAGCTGAACACATAGAACAAACCTTCTTCTCCCTGACTGTCCGCATCCTGCGCGCTGTAAAATCCTCCATGACCGCCCTGCATTTCCCGCAGAATCCACTCAGCCGTCTGTTCTGCAGCATCCAGATAAATCTGCTTTCTGGTCAGATCATATCCTCTGCAGTATGCAGCAATTAAAAGCGCATTATCATAGAGCATCTTTTCAAAATGAGGAACAAGAAAATATCTGTCCGTAGAATACCGGCTGAATCCCCCGCCAAGATGGTCAAAAATCCCGCCCTTATACATCTGCATCAATGTTTTTTCAGCAATCTGCAGCAGTTCTTTATCTCCCCGTTCTTCATACTGCTGCATGAGATACAGCAGATTATGGGGCATAGGAAATTTGGGAGCCGTGCCGAATCCGCCATACTCCCTGTCAAACTGCTTTTTCAGCTGCAGGATTCCCTGATTCAGAAGTCTGCGTCCCGCTTCATATTCCAGTGTTCCGCTTTCCGTTCCCTTCTCCATGTTTTTCAAATGCAGGTGCATTGCTTCAGCTGCATTTAAAAGCCTGCTGCGGTTTGATTTCCAGACATCCGCTATATAAGTCAGAACATCCAGAAGACCCGCCATCCCCATACGTGAATGTTTTGGGAAATAGGTTCCTGCAAAGAAAGGCTTCTGATCTGCTGTCATAAAAATGCTCATAGGCCAGCCGCCGTTTCCTGTCATTGCCTGACATGCCGCCATATATACAGCATCCAGATCCGGCCGTTCCTCCCGGTCAACTTTTATGGAAATAAAGCTGCGGTTGAGCAACTCTGCCACTTCCTGGTCCTCAAAACACTCTTCAGCCATCACATGGCACCAGTGGCATGTGCTGTAGCCAATACTGAGAAAGATGGGTTTATCTTCTTTTTTCGCCCGTTCAAAAGCTTCTTCACACCATGGATACCATTCTACAGGATTCTCGGCATGCTGGAGCAGATACGGACTTGTCTGATTTTTCAAATGATTCATAGGTTCACCTCCGGATTAACATACAATTAGTATGTACTTCCGGCAGAGAAAATAACCTTACCCAGCAGATTGAAAATGTGTTAAAATAAATGCAACAAAGTTTGTCGAAAGAAGGCGAATTAAATCATGTCCAGCAAAACTTATATTACGGACTTTACCCAGGGCAGTGTATCGAAGCATCTTCTTATTTTTTCGGCACCGCTCTTCCTCTCAAACCTTCTGCAGGTAGTCTATAACCTTGTGGATATGGTCATCGTCGGACAGGTGGCCGGAGAAGCAGGACTTTCTGCCGTATCCATCGGCGGCGATGTATCCAGCTTTCTAACGTTTATATCCATGGGCTTTTCCAGTGCGGGCCAGGTTCTGATTGCACAGTACCTGGGGGCTGGTTATCGAGAACGTGTTGGACGCTTTATATGCACCATGTCCTCCTTTTTACTGACAGTTTCACTTCTGGTCAGTGTCTTCTGTCTGATTTTCCGTGAAGGAATTCTTCAGCTGATGAACACCCCTTCTGAAAGCTGGCAGCAGACGCTGGATTATGCCACAGTCTGTATGTTTGGTATGGTATTCATATATGGATATAATATTGTAGGGGCTGTTCTCCGCGGTATGGGCGACTCAAAACATCCATTTATCTTTATCAGTCTGGCCGCTGTGCTCAATGTAATTCTTGACATTGTATTCGTAGTATTTCTGGATTTCGGTGCAAAGGGTGCCGCGTTGGCCACCGTCATCAGTCAGGGTGTCAGCTTCCTTTCATGCGTCATATTTCTCGCCCGGAACAGTCAGAAGTTCGAGCTGAATCTGAAGGTTTCGGATTTCTTCCGCTGGGATATTCCAATGCTGACTGCTTTGATCAAACTGGGAATACCAATGGCAATAAAAAGTGCCGCCATTCATTTTTCCAAGCTGTTTGTCAACTCCTGGATTAACTCCTACGGTGTTACCGTATCCGCAGTCGCAGGAATCGCAAATAAATTCAGCAGCATCAGCAACCTGTTCTCTCAGGCTGTCAATACAGCAGGAGCGTCCATGGTTGGCCAGAATATCGGTGCGAAAAAATATGAGCGTGTACCGAAAATCATGCTCACATCTTTCGCAATTACATTAGTGGTGGCAACTAC
>JAFYKS010000075.1 GCA_017537495.1 Bacillota bacterium
GCAAACCGTGTATTCTTCATGGATGAGGGCGGTATTTATGAGGAGGGCACTCCAAAGGAAATCTTCGAACATCCGAAGAAGCCGAACACTGTTAAGTTCATCAGAAGACTGACATCTCTTACCTACAAGGTTCAGACAGACGATTACGATTTCACAGAGTGCTATGACGAACTGCAGCAGTATGCTGAAAAGCTCCTGATTGAAAATGAACGAATCAGTGACGTACAGATTGCCATCGAAGAAATTGTGGTTAATAACATTATGGAATCTACAGATTCTCCGGATGTACTGATCAGAGTGGAATACTCCGAAAAACTGGATACTCTTACCCTGAGTATCAGATACAAGGGACCTCATATCGATCCGAAAGAATCCGACAACGAATTATTCCTGGAGCTGCTGGAAGAGTCTACTACAGAACTTCTGGACAGAGTTGTTGAAACAGATAACGACATCTACAATAATCTGATTCAGCTGACATTCAAATGGGAGGCATAAGCGCTATGAAAATAACAAAAGAAAAAAGATATGCTTCATTTGCCTTTGTGCTTCTGATGACAGCTGCAATGCTTCTGGGAATGCTGTCTCCGGCATATGCAGCAGAATCCGCAGGCACAGCAATTGCGGATTACAACGGAAAGACAATCGGTGTACAGACCGGCTGTCTCTATGAGACCCATATAACAGATGAATGTCCGGACGCTGAAATTCAGTATTTCACTATGCCGCAGGACATGATTCTGGCACTGAACTCACAGAAAATCGATGCCTACCTGGTGGAAGAGGTAGGATTCTACGCTACTGCAGCCGTGCATCCTGAACTGGCACCGCTGGAAGAAAGTGCAGGTCTGTGTGAAGCCGCAGTCATCATCGGCAACAATGAAAAGCAGGAAAGACTGCTTGCAGAAGTCAACGAATTCATCGCAAAACACGGTTCCGAAGGGGACGGCATGCTGGATGAAATGTACGATTACTGGGTTAAGGATTTTGATGCGGAAACCAGCAGAGTCGAACAGGGCGGTTTCACCGGCGAAAACGGAGAACTGGTGATTGCCTGCGAAGGCGGATACGAGCCATTTTCCTATGTAAATGAAGAGGGCGACTGCGGATATGACGTGGACTTCGTATACAGATTCTGCAGAGAATACGGTTACACACCAAACATTCAGAGAGTAGCCTTCGAATCCATCGCTCCGGGTGCAGAATCCGGTAAGTTCGACCTGGGTCTGAACATTATCCTTAGTGATGAAAGAGAATCCAATGTATGCCTTTCCGATGTATACTACAGCTGTGAAATTTTCATGGTTGTTCTGGGTGAAACGGAAGAAGGTGCCGGTTTCCTTGCCACAATGAAGGAAAACTTCGAAAATACATTCATCGTAGAAGGACGATGGAAACTTTTCGCATCCGGTGCCGGCATTACCCTGCTGATTACTGTGAGCTCCATCATCCTGGGTACTGCCATCGGTTTTGGCGTGTTCATTCTCTGCCGAAAGGGCAACAGACTTATTAACGGCATTACAAACGGAACTCTCTGGCTGATTCACGGAATGCCTACGGTTCTTCTTCTGATGATTCTGTATTACATCGTCTTCGGATGGAGCAGGCTGAACGGTACTGTTGTATCGATTGTGGGCTTTACACTAATCTTCGCATGCGCCATGTATGAAATGCTTTCTGTCGGATTCGGTGCCATCGGAAACGGACAGTATGAAGCAGCCACTGCTTTAGGTTATAATGAGAGTCAGAGTTTCTTCAAAATTCTGCTGCCTCAGGCTGCAAGACATTTCATGCCGCTCTATAAAAACGAAGTGGTTACACTGATCAAGGAAACTTCTGTTGCAGGCTATATTGCTGTACAGGAACTGACCAAGATTTCTGACCTTGTCAGAGCACGTACTTATCAGGCATTCTTTGCACTGATATTTACAGCGATTATCTACTTCCTGATTTCCGCCATTCTGACAAGAATCGTCGGTGCTGTGGAAAACAGAATTGATCCGAAGAAACGTTCACAGGAAAAAATTCTCGAAGGTATTACAGTCGAATAAGAAAGCAGAATAAAGCGCCGCCTTTTTTAATACATTGAAAGGGAATTACCAGTACAATGTATTAAGAAGGGCGGCATTTTTTATGTGGAAAATAAAGGATTGGGACCAAAAGATAAAGCGTCAGGTGATAACCGGTGTGGTCGGCTGTGCCCTGATTTTCGGAGCATTTGCCGGTGCAGCAGGAATATTGCCGCGCCATGAACCGATAGTCATCGATCCGGCCTCTGTGATTACCGCAGGAGATGTGCCTGTTTCAGAAAAGAGCGGAAAGGCATCTTTTACTGTGGAAGCAAAAGGTGCAGTTCTCATAGACGCATGCACCGGAGAAGTGCTGTTTGAGCAGGACAGCCACAAGCAGCTGCCGCCGGCCTCTGTGACCAAGGTCATGACCATGCTTCTGGTCATGGAAGCGGTGGAAAGCGGAAAAATCACTCTGGAGGACAGCGTAACCATCTCAGAACGGGCAGCTTCCATGGGCGGAAGCCAGATGTATATGGAACCGGGAGAAATGCACACGGTAGCACAGCTCATGGAAGGGGTGGCCATGGCCAGTGCCAATGACGGCTGTGTGGCTCTGGCTGAGTACATCGCCGGAAGCGAAGAAATTTTTGTGGAACGGATGAATGAACGGGCAGCTGAGCTTGGCATGCGTGACACCCATTTTGTCAATACCAACGGACTTCCGGTAGCAGATCATTACTCTTCCGCATATGATATAGCAGTCATGTCGCGGCAGCTTTATCAGTTCGAAGAAACCCACAAATGGTTTACCACCTGGCAGAGTACTATCACCGTGGGTCTGCCGGGAAAGGAAAAGGAGTTCGGACTTACCAATACCAATAAATTGATCAAAACTTACACCGGCTGCAACGGGATTAAAACCGGCTTCACCAGCGATGCCGGCTTCTGCCTTTCCGCATCGGCCACCCGTGGGGAAACCCATCTGATTGCCGTCGTGCTGGGAAGTTCCACCAGCAAAATCCGCAATGCTCAGGTTTCACGCCTTCTGGATTACGGCTTCGCTAATTTTGAGACGGTGGTGCTGGCAGAGGAAGGGCAGGTTATGGAATCCGTCCTCATTGAACGTGGAACGCCGCAGGCAGCAGATGCGCTGACTGCCGAAAAAATTACTGCTCTGGTTCCCAAAGGAGAAAAAGACTCCGTTAAAACCAGTATAACCATAGCTGATACAATCCCGCTGCCCCTGAAAAAAGGGCAGGAGGTAGGAGTCCTGAAGGTTTATAAAGGAGAGAAGCTCCTGGCAGAGTATCCTCTTCAGGCCGCATGTGACGTGGAAAAAGCATCCTTTACGGAACTTCTCAGCCGCATGATTCATGGGGCCTGGTCCTGATTCTACATACAGAAGATGAAAGAATTGAGAAACTGCAAGGGGGCTTTGAAATGGAAAAAGAATATATCATATCATTCTCGTCGTTCTATAAAGCGGCATACGCACAGGAAACACTGGAAAACGCAGGGATTCGTGCAAGCCTTCGGAAACTGCCTTCAGAACTGGTCCATTCCTGCGGGACCGGACTGTATCTGAGGACCGGCTCCATACAGCAGGCATCTTCCGTGCTTCAGAAAAAACAGATTATTCCAAGAGGTATTTATGAAATCCGCGGGCAGGGACACAGCGGCAGAGAATATGTGAGAATACAGTAAGCGGGCATATGCCCGCTTTTTTCATGTGCTGGAAAAAAATAATTATGGTTCGACACCTGACTTCGACAGAGTTTGCGGTGAGCATGGTATATGATGAATCATGTTACGCGGGAGGAACCGAAATGACAGTTTATGCAGAGTATCTCTTTCTGGAAAACTTCACAGCGGGTCTGATACTGCTTTATCTGACTGCCAGACTCGGCGGAACGGCTGCAGGAATTCTGCGGCTGACCGCAGGCGCTGTACTCAGCGGTATGAGCGGTTTTCTGCTTTTTCTCCCATTGAACAGCTTAGAGGCGGTACTGCTTCGGGCCGCTGCGGCAGCAGTAATCTGCGCCGCAGCTCTTGGAGCAGACCGACTTCTGAAAAAAACAGCACTGTTTTTTATTCTTTCCTTTCTGACCGGCGGTGCTGCCATGGCCTTTTTCCTGTGGCAGCAGATTCCGGTTTTAGCCGGAAACGGTGTGCTGTATCTGGATTCCATGACATATCCGGCACTGATTCTCTGCGGAGCACCGGCAATGGCACTGGCTGCATGGTTTGTGAAGCTGGTAAGGCGGAACCGGCGGACTGACTGGACCTGCGGTACCGCAGAGCTGGAACTGGATGGGCGGAGTGCACAACTGAGTGCCTGTGTGGATTCGGGAAACAGCCTGGCAGAGCCCATCAGCGGCAGACAGGTTATACTGGTTGATAAAATAGGGGCACAGAAGCTGCCTTTTCGAAGAGAAGACTATCCCCAGCGATATACGGCAGTTCCATACCGTGCTGTAGGCGTAGAACAGGGGATGCTGGAAGGACTTCGGATTGACCGTATATCCTATGAAGGAAAAGACTATCATAATGTGATACTTGCGTACTTTGAAGGAACCTTCGGGGAGTTCGAAGTGCTGCTGAACAGAAATATACTGGAGGGAGGAGTGGCAGAAGATGATTCATATACATGTGGGGGACCTGAAAAGCCGGGTGAAGCGATTCTGCAGGAA
>JAFYKS010000076.1 GCA_017537495.1 Bacillota bacterium
CACCGGACAGCTTTCCGATTTTTTCTTTCAGTTCCAGAATAATACGTTCCGCAGTCTTCTTTCCCACTCCGTTGGCACGGCTGATTTCCTTGGCATCTTCGAAGAGAATCGCCCTGCGCAGTTCCTCCGGTGACAATGCACTGAGAATGGCCATGGCAGCCTTGGCACCGATGCCGTTCACCGTAGTCAGCAGTTCAAAAAGTTCCAGTGCCTCCCGGTTATGAAAACCATACAGACTGATGTCATCTTCCTTCACCGCCATGGAGGTATACACCATGATTTCTTCTCCTTCACCGTAACGGTACAGAGGAGAACCTGCCGGAATAAAAATCTCAAATCCGATTCCGGAGGCGTTTTCCACAATGATGCTGTTTTCGAAAGTCATGGAATAAATTCCTTTTATATACCGAATCATAGATTCCTCCTATTTCCCCATCAGTTTTTTCAGCCTGTCGTTACCGGCAGAATGTCCGTGGCAGATGGCAGCAGCCAGTGCATCGGCCGTATCATCGGGCTTCGGCACCTTCTCCAGGTTGAGAATCGCCTTAACCATTGCCTGAACCTGTTTCTTATCCGCACGTCCGTATCCAACCAGTGCCTGCTTAATCTGCAGCGGTGTATACTCACTGATTTTCAGATTTCCATGGGCGCAGGCCAGCACAGCTACACCTCTAGCCTGCCCTACCATAATGGCAGTTTTCGCATTACTATTGAAGAAAAGTTCTTCAATTGCAGCCTCTTCCGGCTGATATGTATCAATGATTGTCTTAAGTTCGTCATACAGCACCTTCAGACGATCCGGCATTTCCATACCAGCATCTGTCAGAATGGAACCGTAAGTCACGACCTGAAAACGATTTCCGATCTTATCCAGCACGCCGTATCCCAGAATGGCGTACCCCGGGTCAATCCCCAAAATTCGCATATTTCACCTCAAAAAATATATCTTCGTCTTATTATAACATGCGAACATTTGTTTGTCTATATGAATTTATACATTCGTTCATAAACATTTATACATTTTATGTATACAAGATGTTTCTGACTAAATTTCCTGAAACACTTGAAAAATCAAGGTTTATGTGATACAATCCAAATAAATTACCCGAAGAGAAAAAGGAGAATGTGTATGCGATATTCACGACAGAACAAGATTATTGAATTAATCAACACATATGAAGTAGACACCCAGGAAAAGCTGGCCTCTCTTCTCCGTGAAAACGGTTTCGAAGTTACACAGGCTACAATTTCCAGGGACATTAAAGATCTGCAGCTTGTAAAAACACTTTCCGGCAGCGGTAAATATAAATATGCCCTGAATCAGGCCAAGGACATGCCTGTTTCCGACCGTTTCGTCAAGATTTTCAGAGAAACGATTACATCTTTCGCTGCTTCCGGAAATCTGGTTGTAGTAAAGACCCTGTCCGGCTGTGCATCTGCAGCGGCGGAAGCAATTGACAACAGCGGACTCCCCCACATTATCGGGTCTATCGCAGGCGATAATACCATTTTACTTGTGGCAGATTCCGAAAGTTCCATTCCTGAAATCATGCAGGAGTTTCAGGATATGCTCCAGATGAGAGGTAAATAAAGAATGATTCAGCATATCAGCATTCGTAATTTTGCAATAATTGAAAATACGGAAGTCGATTTTGAAGAAGGACTGAATATAATCACCGGTGAAACAGGTGCCGGTAAATCAATCGTAATCGAGGCAGTCAGCCTGGCCCTTGGAAGCCGGGCTGATTCTTCTTATGTCCGCAATGGTGCCGACAAGGCTGTCATTCAGCTGGTCGGCGAACTGGACGGTGAAGAAATCGTCATCACCCGTGAAATTTCAGCTGCAGGGAAAAATCTCTGCCGCCTTAACGGTGAAATCGTAACCCTTGGACAGCTGAACCAGATTTCCAGAAAACTTGCAGATATTCATGGACAGTATGACAACCAGTCCCTTCTCAATCCGGATAATCACATTACATTAATTGACGCCTACCGGCATGAAACGGTTGATGGTTTAAAAGAAGCCGTTCAGAGAGATTTTGAAATCTACTCTCAGGCCAGAGCCCAGCTGGGCCGTCTCCTTGCTTCCGAAAAGGAAAACCTTCGGAAGATGGATTTTCTCCGTTATGAAGCCGATGAAATCGAAAAGGCAAACCTGATTCCAGGAGAAGATCAGGAGCTGGAAGAGCGGATCAGCCTGCTGCAGAACAGCGAAAAAATATTTGAAAGCGTCGAAAAAGCCTATGGTGCCCTCTTTGAGCAGTCACCTTCTGCCATGGACGGAATCCGCAGCAGCATGCGTTCCGTAGAAGAAATCTCCGGATTCTCCTCTGAAATTGCATCACTGGGTCAGGAAATATCCGATGTATATTATCAGCTGGATGATATCAGCCACAGACTTCGTGAAATCAGAGACTCCCTCACCTTTAATCCTGGTGAACTGGATTCTGCCATCGCACGTCTGAGCCAGATTGACGGATTGAAAAAGAAATACGGCGACACCATCGAAGAAATCCTTGAATATTATGAAAAGATTTCTTCCCAGCTCAATGTTTTCGAAAACTACGATGAGCATAAAGCACGCCTGGAAAAAGAACTGAAGCAGGCAGCCCATGTCCTTCGTTTATCCTGTTCTGCCCTTACGGAAGCCCGCAAAATCTCTGCTGCCGAACTTTCCGAAAAAATCCAGGCGGAACTGGTTGATCTTAACTTTGCCGATGCCAAGCTGGATATTCAGATTCTCCCACTGGACAAACCGACCGAAAATGGTATGGACCAGGTGGAAATCATGATTTCCACCAACCGGGGCGAACCGATGAAACCGCTGGTTCGTGTTGCTTCCGGAGGTGAAATGTCCAGAATCATGCTGGCATTTAAAAACATCATCAGTTCCTGCGACCGAATCCCGACTCTGATTTTTGATGAAATCGATACCGGTATCAGCGGCATTACGGCCAGCATCGTAGGGCGCAAGCTGAAGGAAATCTCCCGTCACCATCAGATTATCTGCATCACTCACCTTCCTCAGATTGCTGCATGCGGTGATTTTAACTACCGCATTTACAAGGAATCTGACGAAACCAGCACCTTCACTGCTGTAGAACGTCTGGACGGTGAACAGCAGATCAGAGAAATTGCACGACTTCTGGGCGGTGACCATATTACAGAAACTACTCTGCAGAGCGCTCATGAGCTTATCGAAAGCGCACATTGTTAGTTAAAACCACAAACCCTTCGTTAAATTAATATTTTTTGTTGCATTTCACAATTATTTGTTGACAATTTTTTATAGTTGTGCAATAATGACGGTAATTTAATAATTAATCCGAAGAACCTTTCAGAACCTGTCACAAGGAACTGAAGGCGGAGGATACTCTGGAGAACCCCGACTTCGGGTCGGGTGCCGAAGGTGCAAGGTGAAAGCCGAATCTCTCAGGCAAAAGGACAGATTATTTAAAAAATGTTTCTTTTACTTAACATTTGATTTGACGATTGAATTGTAACACGGCTCGTTCTTTTTACAGCCGTGTTTTTCTTTTCCGGAAAACAGCGGCACGAAATTTATTTCTGTTTTAAAGGAGGAGACAAACTATGACATGGCTTTATGATTTTATGGCGGGTCCGCTGAACACCGTTGCATGGATTTATATCCTGCTCCCTTGTGTATTCGTTGGAGGTCTGTATTTTACAATCGGTACCGGTGCGGTGCAGTTCCGCCGCTTCGGTTATGCGATGAAAAACACAATCGGTAAAATGTTTAAAAAGACGGAAGTCGAAGAAGGCGCAGTTACTCCTCTCCAGGCTGTAACAACAGCATTGGCAGCAACCGTTGGTACCGGTAATATCGTCGGTACTTCCCAGGCAATTGCCCTTGGCGGCTACGGTGCCATCTTCTGGCTGTGGCTGGCTGCCCTTTTGGGTATGGTTATCAAGTTTGGTGAAGTTACCCTTTCCGTAAATTTCCGTGAAAGAGACGAAAAAGGCGACTGGGTCGGCGGTCCAATGTACTATATAAAAAATGGTCTTGGTCCTAAGTGGAAATGGCTGGCCGTACTCTTCTGTCTGTTCGCAATCCTGGCATCTTTCGGTATCGGAAACATGTCTCAGGCTAACTCCATCATGGACTCTGTAAAGAATGCCATCATTTCTTTCAATCCTGAGTTCACCAATACTGCAGCCGTTGAATGGGGCGTTGGTATTTTCCTGGCAGTCGTAACTGCAGCGGTACTGTTCGGCGGTATTAAGAGAATCGGTGCCGTAACTGAAAAGTTCATTCCGTTCATGAGTGCTCTGTATATCATTCTGACTCTGATTGTTATCGGTGCTAATATTGGTAATATCATTCCTGGATTAAAAATGATTATTGTCGGCGCATTTAATCCTCAGGCTGTTCTGGGTGCAGGCTCTGGTATTCTGCTGAAGAACGCAGTCGTATGGGGTCTCAGAAGAAGTGCTTTCTCCAATGAAGCCGGTCTGGGTTCTGCCGCTATCGCACATGCTGCTGCACAGACTGACGGTCCTGTTCAGCAGGGTCTCTTCGGTATCTTCGAAGTATTCATGGATACCATCGTAATCTGTACCTTAACTGCTTTAACAATTATCTCCAGCGGTGTGGAAATTGAATTTGGTACCGTTCCCGGTTCTGCTCTGATCACTGCAGCATTTGCAACTGTATTCGGCGATAAACTGGCTGCACTGTTTGTAGCATTTGCACTGATGATGTTCGCCTACTCCACTATCCTTGGCTGGTCTCTGTATGGTACACGCTGCACCCAGTATCTCTTTGGTATCAAAGCATCCAAAGTATATCAGTTCATCTTCATTGCCATTGTAATCGTTGGCTGCGTAAGCCCAATCGAAGCAGTATGGAATCTGGCTGATACCTTTAACGGACTGATGGCAATTCCGAACTTCATCGCACTGTTCGCCCTGTCCCCTGTCCTGTTCAAACTGGTAAAGGAATTCTTTAAAGATAAATAACAATCGCCTATAAAGTGCATCGCGGCACGAAAAATACCCTCTCTGAATATCAGAGAGGGTATTTTTTATAACTTAATATTTAACTTTTCGAAAGTTTCTTTTTCAGGCCG